>JAUWLP010000101.1 GCA_030613575.1 Desulfobacteraceae bacterium | reverse complement strand
CGATCCATACGAGGTTCCGGAATCGCCGGAGGTGCGGATTGACACCACCGACCTCAGACCTGATGAGGTCGTCCAGGAAATCCTGCTGCTGCTGGGACAAAAAGGATATATTTAAACCTAAATATACTGTACACGGCTCGGCAAACCAGAGCTTTGTTAATAAATGATTAATAATAACAATGATATAAGCTAATTTTACTTGTGTAATCTAGAAGACGAAGCTGTTTCGCTGCCATGAAAAAACTGGATCAGAAACAAAAAGGGGTTGCGGCATATACCGTAACCCCTTAAATTTAATGGTAGGCGGTACTGGATTTGAACCAGTGACTTCTACCGTGTGAAGGTAGCACTCTCCCGCTGAGTTAACCGCCCATAATTATGTACTATCAACTTTCTCCTTTAATTCTTTGCCAACTTTGAAGAAAGGTAGTTTTTTGGAAGATACATTAATCTGTTCACCGGTTTTAGGATTTCGGCCGACGTACGGCTTATAATTTTTTACAGTAAAGCTGCCAAAACCCCTGATTTCAACCCGCTCACCTTTTACAAGTATTTCCGTTATTTTGTCAAAAAAGATATCAACAACTTCTGTGGCGTCTTTTTTACTAAGAGCTGCTTTATCCTTTAGTTTATTAACCAAGTCTGATCTGTTCATATAAACTCCTTCTTAATGAAAAGCAAAAACGTGTTATAATGAACTGCATTGTACGTAATGAAGCAAATTCATTATTTATATAGAGTGTTAATTACTTTCAAGTCAAGCACTTTTTTATATTTGCAAAACAGTTGTTTATCCCATATGTTCCGATGATGCTTCCCCGAGTGTTTCAATTTCTTCGGGTGTGGGGAGGTCTTTCAGATCTTTGAGGTCGAATACTTCAAGAAATTGCTTTGTTGTCGCATAAATAAGGGGCCGACCGGGAATTTCCTTTTTCCCCAGAACCCGGATCAGTCTCCGCTCAAGCAGCATGCGAAGGATTCCGCCGCAGTTAACACCCCGGACATGTTCTATATCGTTGCGAATGATCGGCTGTTTGTATGCAATGATTGCCAAAGTCTCCAAAGCGGCCTTGGAGAGACGTAACGCTTTGGGCTGAATTAACCGTTTGATCCATTCCCTGTATTCGGGTCGGGTGCGGATCTGGTAGCCGCCGGCGACTTCGCGCAAAAAGAAACCGCCCTTGCGAGCTTCATATTCTTTTGAAAGTTCGGAAAGTGCGTTTCGGATCTCTTTTTTTCCGGCCTGGGTGAGTATATCATTAATATGGTCAATCGTAAGTGGTTCCCCGGCCACCAGTAAAAGACTTTCGATGATGTTTTTTATTTCTTCCATTATAAATGACGGTCTCGTAAAAAGTCAGATTTTGATGGCAAAGTAAAAAGCCCCAAATTCAAGGCGCGCAAATTCCGAGGAATGAGACGTACATATAGTACGTCGCAGTGACGAGGAATGCAGCGCAACGCAGAAGTTGGACTTTTTACGAAGCCATCATAAATAAAAGAGTCTGATAATGCCTGTCTGGGTATGCTGTGCAACCCGTATCAGTGAGAGCCTAACCATTTCAAGAATTGCAAGAAATGTCACAACCACCTCGCTTTTATCAGCATTTTTGGAAAACAGCTCATTAAACGTTACCGATCCCTTGGTTTCAAAAATATCCACTATCTGAACGATCCTGTCTCTGACAGTAATGGTGTTGGCATTAATCTCCAACCGGCCAATGGAGGTTATGTTTTCAAGTATTTTCTGGAACGCATCGATAAGTTCAAACAGTCCGACATCTATGACTGCTTCCTCCCGGTTAAGCAAATAATCTTCAAGGCCCGGATTTCTGACAAAGGTATCTTCCCCAAGAAGATCCCTTTGAGCCAGCTTTTCGGCCGCTGACTTTATCCGGAGGTATTCCTCAAGGGGCCTGATAATTTCAAGGCGGGGGTCTTCGTCTTCATTCTCGTTTTCATGGGCCGGAAGGAGCATCCTTGACTTTATCTGAGTCAGAGTGGATGCCATCACAAGAAATTCCCCGGCGACATCTATGTTCATGGCCTTCATCCAATCTAAATATCCCAGATACTGTTCCGTTATCAGGGCGATGGGGATGTCATAAATGTCAACTTCATGTTTTTTAATAAGGTGCACCAAAAGGTCCATGGGACCTTCGAAGATATCATCGATCTGTACTTTATAATGTTCATCATGCGTCATGCTGGATACCGGATATTAGGATTGCAGCCATCAGTAATAGTCATTAGTCACTGGAAACTATAGTTTTACAGCATCTCTAACCTCTGCCATGGTCTGGCGCGCAACCCGCCGTGCTTTACCGCATCCGTCCGTAATGATGTCATCGACAAGTTGTGGCCTGGCTTCGTAGTAAGCTCTTTTTTCACGCATCGGCTCTAAAGCTTTTATGAGATTTTGAGCCATTATTTTCTTGCATTCAACGCACCCTATCTCGGCTGTGCGGCACTCTTTGTTCAACCTGTCCACAGTTTTACTATCACTGTAAATCTTGTGAAATTCGTAAACATTGCATACATCAGGATCGCCGGGGTCGCTTTTCTTAGCGCGCTGAATATCGGTCAGCATTTTGGATACACTGGCGGCTATTTCATCAGGGCTTTCTGAAAAGTAGATTGCGTTGTTGTAACTTTTGCTCATTTTGCGGCGGTCTATACCGAGTATTTTGGGTGTTTCGGTCAAAATCGATTCCGGTTCAGGGAATACGTCACCGTAAAAATAGTTGAATCTTCTGGCGATTTCCCGTGTAATTTCAACATGGGGGACCTGATCCGCCCCCACAGGAACTCCGTGGGCCTTATACATGATAATATCGGCCGCCTGCAACACCGGGTATCCGAGGAAACCAAAGGTGGAAAGGTCTTTGTTGCTGAGCTGGACAATCTGATCCTTGTAGGTGGGGTTTCGTTCCAGCCACGGTACCGGTGTTATCATGGAAAGGATAAGAAACAGTTCCGCATGTTCTTTGATATGTGATTGAATAAAAAGGGTGCTTTTCTCAGGCGAAAGCCCTGCACTCAACCAGTCTATTAACATATTGCGGACATATTCCGAAATGGAGCCGGTATCTTCATAATCGCTAGTTAAGGCATGCCAGTCGGCTATGAAGAAAAAGCAGTCATACTGTTCCTGCATCTTTACCCAGTTTGCAAGGGCGCCGTGCAGATTTCCAAGGTGAAGGGGTCCTGTGGGACGCATTCCGCTGAGTATCCTTTTCTTTTCGGTCATATAGGGTCTCCTGTATAATTTTAAATTTTAAATCTTCAATAAACAATTCCAACATACGGTTACCTTCCTAACAAAATATTGAACATGGGGGTCAAAAAAAATGACATAAACCTACCGAGTAGATCTGTTAGAAGCAAGAAAATAATTATTATCATGCCGAATCGTTCAATACGGGCATAATGCAACCTTAACGATGCCGGCAAAAACATAGCGAGTATTTTGCTCCCGTCCAAAGGTGGGATCGGGATCAGGTTGAATATTGCAAGAACCAGATTAATCACCACGCTGTAAAAGAGCATATGGTAAAAATCCATGATAAAGGGTCTGAATATGGATCCATTCCATAACCATTGAAGATGGGCAATGACTTGAAAGAGCATTCCCGAGACAATCGCTAGGGCGAAATTAGCCAGAACACCGGCCGACGCAACATAAATCGTACTTTTGCGGTAATCACGAAAATTGGAAAAGTTAACCGGCACAGGCCTGGCATAACCAAAAATGACTGGAGATCCGGTCAAGTTCAAAATAAGCGGCAGGAGTAGTGACCCTACAAAATCGAGATGTTTGATCGGATTTAGGGTAAGCCTTCCGGCTAAAAGAGCGGTATTATCTCCCATCCGGAGTGCCAGATAGCCGTGTGCCACCTCATGAATGGTCACGGCAAAAAGGAGCGGAACTATCATTACAACAATTTGATTCAGATCTAAGTTAGCGAACATACTCTTTCACAAAATCGAGCTCATCATTGCGAGTTTTAAGCTGACCGTTTAATTTAGCATCCAGGACGGCCTGAAGGATTTCCCGGTAAATCGGACCGGGTTCAATCCCCATTTTTTTCAGATCCTTGCCTTTTACCGATGTATCAATATGCCTCTGTCGGGTAAAGTAATTGGAGATGGATCTCTTTACCGTTTCGTGTTTGGTGGCTGCCATCATATACAGGATCAGTTCGATCCTGAAAACGGCAAGTCGTTTGTAAATGGTGCTGTTTTTTACCGGCAGATCTCGCTCCATCCATAAAATAGATCTGTCAGCCTCGAAACGTTCCTTGCAGAAAATTGTTTTGTGTCGTGGCGAAAGTTCAATTCGCATGCTAATTTCATCGGCTGTTTCTTTATCACAGTGTCTTGTAAGCGCCAGAAAATAAACGGCCCATTTCATATACGGTTCTCCCAGAAAAAGCAAATCATGCCATGAGAGCACCTTTTTAACTGATTTAAACAAAGAAATCAGCATGTTGTTTAGTGTTATGGAAGGGTGGATAACCATAAGAAGATCATATTCATTTAGTCTTTTGATGGCGGCCAGGGGGTTTTCTTCTTCTAGAATCTGACGCAGTTCGGCAAATACCCTCCGACCGCTGAGACGCTTGAAAAAATCCATTTTTACGGCATTGTCAATAAGACCTGAAGTTAGTTTGCCGATGGAAAAACCGAAACGCTGTTCGAATCTTATAGCGCGGAATACACGGGTTGGATCCTCAACAAAACTCAAATTGTGCAAAACCCTGATAGATTTTTCCTTGATGTCCTTCTGGGCTGAAAAAAAATCGATCAATAGGCCGAATCTATTTGGATTGAGCTGGATAGCCAGGGTATTTATAGTGAAGTCTCGTCGAAAGAGGTCGAGTTTTATTGAACCCATCTCCACAGTGGGAAGGGCAGCCGGAAACTTGTAGTATTCCATTCTGGCCGAAGCCACATCAATTTTAAAACCATCCTGGAAGATAATTACCGCGGTGCCAAACTTTTCGTAGGAGTGAATACGGGCACCGACCATTTTAGCATATTTTTTCGCAAATGTGATACCGTTACCTTCGATAACAATATCTAGATCTTCGTTGGTTCGGTATAGGAATAGATCGCGCACAAATCCGCCCACAACATAGGCACCGTAACCTAATTCGTCAGCTTTTTCACCGATGACTTGAAGTATTTCGAAAATACGAAGTGAAAGGCGTTCTTTCATGAATTTAAGGATGTTTCTGGTCCTGGCTTGACCAGGTTTGTTGGGCAGGTCGGGCGAGGTTGAAGAACCATGTTTGGATTGATTTACAAGAACGTTGAGCAGATCGGTGCGCGTAATAACACCGGTAATGACACCATTGTCGATGACTGGAAGGATCCGCTGCTTGTTCTCGATAATTTTTTCCTGAATTTCCACAAGTTCGGAATCGGGTGCCACCGAAGCAAGTTCGGTTGTCATATATTCTTTGACCGTGATGTTATCCAGCCCATGGTGCAGGGCCTTTTCAATAATCTGGCGGGTTATAAACCCGATCAGGTCTTCTGTGCCGTCGTGCTTTTGGGTAACTATGAGGGCGTTTATGTTGTAACGTGTGAGAAGATTGCCGGCTTCTTTGCAGGAAACATCGTCGCCTATCTTAATGACGGGAGATGACATTAGATCTTTGGCGCGGTTCCTGGACATGATTTTGCTGTAGAGGATTTCCGTGAGCTTTTGCTCAATCTGTGCAAGTGTCTTATCCTTGATGCTTGCGGCTGCTGCAAAGGTATGTCCACCTCCGCCAAGGGGGGTGACAATCGCCCCCACATCGACCTCTGGTATTCTGCTTCGGGCCACGATGTACATTTTGTCTCCCATTCGCGCGATGGCAAAAATGGCATCAAGGTTTTCCATTTTAACCATTTTTTGGACCAGGAAAGCGAAATCCGACACATAATTGTCGGTGGATACGGTTGTAATTACAATTTCGACGCCGTTGATATTGTAGCGGGTTGCCGCCTGGATCATGTCGTTCAAAATTCCCACCTGTTCGGGACTTATCTCTCTTGAGATCAGATTTGAGACCATGTTTAAATTTGCTCCTTTTGAAAGGAGAAAGGCGGCGGCCGTAAAATCTTTTTCGGTGGTGGACGGGAAGGTAAAGGAACCGGTATCTTCATATATTCCGAGACACATAATAGTGGCTTCATCCGGAGAAATGTCAATCCCCTTATCCTTTATGATTTCCGTAAGGATACTGACAGTGGCACCGGTTAAGCAATGAACCTCGTAATCACCTTTGATGTCGTTACTCATGGGAGGGTGATGATCGTAAATGTGTATATCGATGTCCGGCCGGTCGAGTATGGCTGCAAACTTTCCGATACGGCTTGGCTGTTTGGTATCCACAAGAACCAGTCTTTTGATGTTTGACATGTCGACATCTTTAATGTCGGCCATGTTAAAGAGATAGACCATAGACTTTATAAAGAAGTTTCTTAAGTTTTTTTCCTGGGAACCGGGAAAAACTACAAGTGCATCGGGATAGAGCTTCTGGGCTGCAAGCATGGATGCCAAAGCGTCAAAGTCGGCATTGATGTGGGTAGTAATGACAGTAAGATCTTTTTTGTTATGTCCGGGTTTTTTTTTCACAATCCTATATCATTTATTTCCTTCACTTTTCCTGTTTAGCAGGGTTGGTGTGTTAGAATAAAGATTTACATATATCGGCAAGTTTATCAAGACGTATAATAACGATTTTATATAAATTCAGCGAAGATGTTGTTGTTTGGTGTATTTTATGATATTGCCCAAAAACATTTGGGCTAAATGAGAATATGTTTTAACAGACACTTAAAACTTAACACTTAAAACGTTCGTAAAAAGTCGTTTTTTGACTTTTTACAAGAGCATCAAATCTTTACCGCAAAAGTTTTGCTTAAAGTTTTGTGAAATTTTTGAATCAGTTTTGGTATAAACTACGTGTTGTCTCCATTAAAAGGGGGAATGATAATGCCAGTCTATTTATGGAGTGGAAAGAACAAACAGAATAAAAAGCAAAAAGGTGAGATGGAAGCCCCCACCGAAGAAGCTGTACGCTCCGAACTGATCAGGCGCAAGATAACTCCTTCCAAGATTAAGAAAAAACCCAAGGACCTTTTTGAAAATATCTCTTTCATGCAGCCCAAGATAAAACAGAAAGATATAATAATTTTTTGTCGGCAATTTTCCACCATGATCGATGCGGGGCTCCCAATAATCCAGTGCCTCGATATTCTATATGCCCAGCATGAAAACAAAACATTTAAAAAAATGTTGAAGGAGATTAAGCAGAATGTCGAGAGCGGGCAAACCTTTGCGGAAGCATTGAAAAAGCACCCAAAACAGTTTGACGATCTTTTTATAAACATGATTTCAGCCGGTGAAGCCGGCGGTGTCCTTGATACGATTTTAAGACGTCTTTCTGCTTATATGGAGAAGGCTGCAAAGCTCAAAGGCCAGATAAAAGGGGCTATGACTTACCCGGCTGTAACTATGGTGATCGCTATAATCGTCGTTGGAATCATCATGGTTTTTGTTATTCCTGTATTTGAGGAGATGTTTAAGGGGATGGGCGGAGCCCTTCCGGTCCCCACACAAATTATTGTAAATATGAGCAGGTTTATAAAATCAAACATTTTTTATATCATCATCGGCATAGTTTTGGCAATATTTGCAATCAGAAGGTTTTATAAAACCGAAAAAGGACGAGCCTTAATGGATGACCTTTTTCTCAAACTGCCTGTATTCGGGCTTTTAATTCGCAAAGCCGCGGTGTCCAAATTTACACGCACTATGGGAACAATGCTTGCCAGCGGTGTGTCGATTTTAGACGCTCTTGATATTGTTGCCAAAACAGCGGGTAACAAAACCATAGAAAAGGCTGTGTACGAAACCCGATCTGCCATTGCTGAAGGCCGTACAATGTCCGATCCTCTTACTGAAAGTGGGATTTTCCCGTCCATGGTATGCCAGATGATTGCTGTTGGTGAATCTACCGGCGCACTTGATACCATGTTAACTAAGATAGCCGATTTTTACGACGAAGAGGTCGACCAGACGGTGGAAAACATGACTTCGTTGATAGAGCCAATTATGCTGGTATTTCTGGGTGGTGTTATCGGCGGTCTGGTTGTATCCATGTATCTGCCCATATTCAAGATGGCGGCTGCATTTGGTTAACCCGTGAACCTTTGGCCCAGGATTTTTACTCTCAATAAATTGTGATGAACTCGTAAAAAGTCCGATTTAGACGGTTTCGTAAAAAGTTCAAATTCAAGGCGTGCAAATTTTGTAATCATGAGGCGTACTTTTCGTACGTTGAATGATTGCGAAATGCAGCACAACGCAGAAGTTGGACTTTTTAAAAGACCATCAAAGATGGATTGATAAATATGAGCCGGAAGCGCAAAACAGATGAATCGTATCAGGGATTTGAACAGGGATCCATACGGCCGCCCAGCGAGGCTTACAGCCTGCTGATTCGTGTCACTCGCAACTGTCCATGGAACCGCTGTACGTTCTGTCCTGTTTACAAGGGATCGCGGTTTTCCATCCGTTCGGTTGATCATGTTAAAAAGGATATTGATGCAATTGACACATCCGTAAAAATGATACGGAATATGGCCGACGAATTCGGCCGTATTCGTCGAACCGAGGTCCATAAAGCGGCCGGAAATTATGAACAATCGGACCCTATGGCCTTCAACGCCGCCTTGAACTGGTTTGCCGGCGGCATGAATTCGATTTTTATCCAGGATGCAAACAGCCTGATTATAAAGCCGAACGACCTTATAGAAATTCTGATACATCTTAAAAACCGCTTCCCCTGGGTTCAGCGGATAACATCCTATGCACGGTCCCATACCATTGCCCGGATCAAGGATAGTGATCTCAAGGAGATAAAGGATGCCGGCTTAAACAGAATTCATATCGGTCTTGAATCCGGCTCGGACAAAGTCCTCAAAATGGCTAAAAAAGGGGTTACCAAAGCAACCCATGTTAAGGCGGGTCTCAAGGTAAAAAAGGCCGGAATGGAACTTTCCGAATATATAATGCCGGGACTGGGCGGAAGAGAGTATTCAAAGATCCATGCGCTGGAAACAGCCGAAGCCTTAAACCGTATCAATCCTGATTTCATAAGGCTTCGAACCCTGGCGATTCCTAATAGTGTGGAGCTTTTCGATGATTGGGAGGCCGGTCGTTTTGAAAAATGCACCGATCTTATGATGGCCAAAGAGATTTTGCTCCTGATCGAATCATTGAACGGCATTACAAGCGTTGTCAAAAGCGATCATATCCTTAACCTATTTGAGAACGTGGAGGGGACTTTGCCCCAGGATAAAGAGCGTATGCTTGAAATCATACGCACATTCCTGGCAATGGAGCCCGAACGCCAATGCCTCTATCAGGTGGGAAGAAGACTCGGATTTATTTCCAGTCTCAGCGATATGGAAAGCCCCCGCAGGCTGAAAAAGACCGAGAAGGCCTGCCGGCAGTTTGGCGTTACTTGGGAAAATGTGGATGAAGTTATTGATGAGTTGATGAAAAGATTTATATAGGCGCTTATTTGTAAATTTTGTGCTTTTTGTGGAAAAAAAATGCTTAACCAATTAAGTGTGAAATGCCTAAAGTGATCTAAAGTGCCTAAAGTTAAGGAATACTGCCAATTTGTATAAAAGCCGGAGCGTAGCGACTCCTTAACTTTAGCTCACTTCAAACTTTAGCTCACTTATAACTTTTCTGGTTTATCCGGTTTATGTTTATTTTAAAAAAGAAAAGGAGCATATATGAGAGAGAATAATGGAATCATTACTTATTCGGATGATGGAA
>JAUWLP010000187.1 GCA_030613575.1 Desulfobacteraceae bacterium | reverse complement strand
ATCGGAAAAATAGCCATTTATGGATGGAAACTATCTAAAAATTCACGTAAAGCCGGAACCATAAAAATATCTTCATGGGGCAGTTTGCTTAAACAAGATGCGAGGATTTCATTTTTATCTTGAAAGGCTATTTTTTTATCTATGATAAGAATATCTTTTCCCTTAACCTTACATAATCCGCTTTTAACTTTTATTCCGGTACTGCGAAGATTTTGCTCTGATACAGTGACACCAAGTTTTTCAGCAAGTTCTTTTAAATCTTGATATGTTTGCTCGGATTTCATTATAATCTGTTAAATAAAAGCGATTTAATCTTGCAAAACTGATTTTTAGTATTATATATTAAATTTCTTTTTATTGAAAGATTGACGGCTTCGTAAAAAGTACACTCCCTCCGGGATCGGCGGATAGCCGATTCCTCAGGATTTACGCGCCTTGAATTTGGATCTTTTTACTTTGCCGTCGGATTTTGACTTTTTACGAAACTGACAAAGATAATTACATTAAACAATGTTCAGGAACATTTCACTGGGATCCAAAGGTCGGTTTTAACTTATCTTTGGACCAGGAGGATATAATGCAATCTATTCCGCTTAAAAAGACACGGACCCAAATTCAAATTAACGAATTTATCCGGAGTGTCTATAACTGGATGGCCATCGGTCTTGGACTCACAGGTCTTGTGGCATTTTATGTATCAAACAGCGAAGCTATGATGAGACTGATATTTGGAAATCAGCTCGTGTTTTTCGGTTTGATTATCGGTGAACTTGCCCTTGTTTTCAGCATCAGTGCAAGGGTCAATAAAATGCAGGCTTCAACTGCAACCTCTTTGTTTCTACTTTATGCTGCTTTAAACGGTGCGACGCTTTCTGCAATATTCCTTATTTATACAAGATCTTCGATCGCATCAACATTTTTTATCTGTGCCGCAACTTTTGTTGCATCCAGTATTTTCGGTATGGTCACAAAGCGTGATTTGACATCAATGGGTCAGTTCATGTTCATGGGGCTTATCGGTATTGTTATTGCCTCGGTTGTCAACCTTTTTGTGCGTAGTTCGGGAATGAGCCTGATTGTCAGCTATATAGGTGTTATCGTCTTTGTGGGCCTGACAGCCTATGACACACAGAAACTCAGGACCATGGCGATTTCACAGCCTGATGGCCTTGACGGTGGAACCATTAGAAAAGGCGCAATTTTAGGTGCTCTAACATTGTACTTAGATTTTATAAATCTCTTCCTTATGCTGCTCAGAATTTTGGGGAGTCGGGATTGATTTTTGCAACAGTTGCCTGCCCCGTAGCTCCGGAAGATGGTACTGGGGCGGTTAAATAAAACCACGGATGAACACGAATACACACGAATTTAAAAAAATAACATACGAGCAATTTAGGCATTACTTTCCGAGAGTTTCCTTTACAATATCAGCTAATTGTCGGCAGTACTTGCCGGTTTCATTAATGGTGGGCCCTTCTACCATTATCCTGCATATCGACTGTGTGCCGGAGTAACGTACAACCACCCTTCCCTTTTCCCCCAGTCTTTTCTCAACTGATTCGATTGCATCTTTAATGGCCGGAACATTTTCAAGGTCTGGCTTGCGTTCAACGTCCACGTTTATGAGGACTTGTGGAAATACCTCCATTATTTTACAAAGCTCGGACAGGGGTTTTGATTCCTCTTTCATGGCTTCAATCAGTTTTAAGGAGGTAAGAATTCCATCACCGGTTGTAAGGTAATCTAAAAAGATCATGTGGCCTGAATCTTCGCCTCCAAGAACAGCCCCTGAAGAAATCATTTTTTCCGTAACATAGCGATCCCCGACCTTTGCCGTCATATGTTTTATACCCATTTCTTTTAAGGCTTTCCCAAGCCCCATGTTACTCATGACCGTGCTGACCACCTGATTGCCTTTAAGAAGCCCTTTTTGTTTCATGAACTTTGCACAAACTGCCAGTATTTGGTCACCGGTTTTAACAGACCCTTTTTCATCCACAGCAATAAGCCTGTCGCCGTCTCCATCAAAGGCGAGGCCGATATCGGCTTCATTTTTAACAACACTTTTTTTCAGGTTATCAGGATGTTGGGATCCACAGTTATCATTAATATTCTTACCGTCTGGATTAATGTGCAGTGCTTCAACTTTTGCACCAAGTTCGGTAAAAATCGCAGGTGCAACTTTAAACGTTGCACCGTTTGAACAATCGATGACGATCTTCAATTCTTTGAAATGATAATTTTCCGACACGATACGCTTCAGGAAATTTCCGTAAGCGCGGCCGGCATCAGCTATTTCATAAACACGGCCGGTATCCCGCACCAATTTTGGCGATGAATCAATGTCATTATTAAACACAAGCTGTTCAATTTCATCTTCTTTTTCATCAGAAAGCTTATAACCGTCACCTTGAAAGATTTTTATTCCGTTGTCGTAATAAGGATTGTGAGATGCAGAAATCACAATGCCGGCATTTGCGCCTGTTGAAGACGTCATAAAAGCGACACCGGGCGTAGGAAGGATTCCAGCAAGATATGCATCGACACCCATGGAGCAGATCCCGGAGACCAGAGCGTGTTCCAGCATATCTCCGGAAATACGGGTATCCTTACCGATAACAATTTTTGATCGCTTATAATCTCTTTTAAAAATCGCCGCAACAGCCCTTCCGATACTTACGGCCATTTCAGGTATCATCGGATATTGGTTGGCAACACCCCGTATTCCGTCTGTGCCAAACAATTCACCCATAATCATTTCCTTTAGTAATGCTTATATATCTTCTTGTAATTACTATATATTCCTTATGAAAATAAGTGGCAATTGTCTGGTTAGCCTGTTGTCCGGTATTAAATGACGGGCTAACGGGCACAACGGGCCAACGGACACAACCTTTTTTAGCTTTAGATCACTTCAAACTTTAGTTCACTTTAGTCACTTTTCCGGTTTGTCCGGGTTAGACAAATGATGGTATAATCTTAAGTGCTTCAGCAGTTATGTGGTCAACAATTCCTTGAAGCCAACCGGTACCGGCTTTTGTATCTTCAATTGACAGTCCTTTTATCACTGAAATGTAATCCTTGCCAGATGTTTTTATGCCAAGATCGATCTTTTCCAGAAAAACATCTCTCAAACTCGTTTTTTCTACTGCATTCCGCTTAGCTTTTAAATTTTCTTCAAGGTCGGTCCATCTCTTATAAAGCTCATTTTTCTGCTGTAGAATTAGAGGCGATGTATTTTCTTTCGCATGGTGTTGATAAGCTCTCACAGAATCAGACATCTTTTGGCTCAGTGCTTTTAATCTATGTATTCTTTCACCAATTGCCATGTCGAGCTTTTCTTTAAGGCCATAAAAAAGAGGTTCTGGGAAATCATTTGATATAAACTGCGAGCGTATATGAGTATACCAGTGCTCGAGAGCTATCAGGTTTGCAATATAAATAATGTTATTAACCGTTATACGTTTGATGTTATAATATATTCCGGGCGTAAACGGCATATTTCCGCCCTTGCCCATGCCTCCAAAAAGCAGGCGTTCAGGCCTTAATTCGTCCTTTCGAAATATTGAACCGGCTGCTATGACGGTACCGAATTCAAGGCGGCACGGACCTACAAGACCGCCCTGCCCTCCCAGGAATATGGGACGCTGATTCAGCATAACACCTCTGGGCACATCGCCGATTAAAGACGGGGTGGCCTTGTCCTGATTGGGGGTATAGTTAAAATGGATGTAAGAGCTTCCAACTTCACTGTGGTTTTTTCGGCTTGTACCGCCGGACATTAAGCAGTCACAAAAATTGATAATACTCCCCAGAGTCACAAAAGGGAAAAGAATGGTCTGTTTCAGGCCCACCGTGTGGGCGCCGCTCGATTCTTCTTCAAGGATTGTCCCCTCCCGAACATTGGAACCGAAACCCATACTCACTTTCTTTAGAAAAACGGCATCCTTGAAAAAGCCCTCTTTAAGCTCAACCTGAGGTCCAACCTGACAGCTTTCAATGGTGACAGGACCTTCATACCCTATCTTTGCACCTCGTAAAATAAGGGTGGAACTCCCATACAGCTTGCAACCCGCATGAATAACAACTCCATCACCGGAAATTTTGTTCGTGTCAACTTCAGAGCCAATTTCAACACCTTGAGGATTTGGAATCTTAACGCCTTTTTGCTGCAATTTTTCAATCTTAGATCTACTTTGATTTTTCATGTTAAACCTTTTATATAATAATTTTGAAAAGGCATCTTTATTCTCCTAACCACAAATATCAATTGTATCGATGTGATTATACTGAAAATAAACCCATTGTCAAT
>JAUWLP010000028.1 GCA_030613575.1 Desulfobacteraceae bacterium | reverse complement strand
TTTACAGGCTTCCTTACACCGCTTGCCATCCTCGGTACCGATAATCTGAGGAGAAATTACATAACGGGCCGGAAAAGCCATTTCAAAGGGCAGATAAGCCCCTTTGATTTTATTCATTCCAAAATTAAAATCACTGGAAATTTCGGTTTCGCAGACCGCCTCACAATCACCACAGCAGGTACAGTTTTCGTTAACATATCTTGGACTTAATTTTATCGTAACATCATAACTGCCGGGTGTCCCCTCGACCTTTTCAACCTCTGCCAGTGTATAAACCTTTATGTCAGGGTTATCCTTAATTCTCCTGAAATTAATCTCCAGTCCACAGCTTGGAGGGCATAGCTTGGGAAAATATTGATTTAGCTGTGCCACTCTTCCGCCCAGGTAAGGATTTTTTTCCACCAAAAACACCTCGTAACCCACTTCGGCAGCTTCGAGGGTTGTGGTCAGCCCGCTGATCCCTCCTCCTACAACCAGAATGCTTCCATTAGCAGGGCCTGCTTTGTTTTCTGTCATGCTATCCCTCCGTGCAATATGAATTCAGAAATCCTGACTTCAACCGAGACTGCATAGAGTTCCGAATATTATGTGGATTATTGAATGATAATTTCAAGATGGAGTGATGGGGTGGTGGGCATTTGTCATTAGTTATTCGCTTGAAATTCGCTTTGCTGAATTCAGGTCGTCATTACAATCGAATTTCCACTTAATGACTATTTATTTTCTATGGAATTTTCAGCACTCCATTACTCCAAGTTTAATACTATGAAAAATCTTTTGATATCACTCAAATTCCTGCGTGTCAGGAGTTCTGAAGTTCAGGGGTTTTAAAAAAAAACGATATCAAATTAATAAAAACCTCCAGGCGTCATTAAGACACCTGGAGGAATGTTCTATTATGCTATCGCATGTCCATCATTAATCAGGGATGATCTTGATATAGTCTTTCTTGAAGATATCCCAGGTTTCGGCTTTGGGGTCATACTTGGAGTTGGTAAAGCAGAACCAGTTTTCATCATCCTGACCCGGATAGTCGGTCTGGTAATAGAATCCGGGATAGCGAGTCTCTTTTCGGAACTGGATGTGACGCAGGTGAGATTCCACCGTCCAGATACGGTGGAAGATTTCCCAGCAGCGCATCAGCTCGTGGACGTCACCGGCAGCCAGCTTCTCGCAGTCTTCGCGCATCATCTCGAGCTTTTCCATTACCATTTCAAGCATTGTGTTATTGGTTGTATAAAAGGTTGCCGTACCCGCGCCATACTCGTGGGTTGCTTTCATCAGACGATAGGTCATCCCTGAAGGTTTGAGATAATTGGGGTTGATATCGATGTCAGTGGTATAATCACAATGTTCGAAGAAAGTCCTCACCGGTTTGTAGATTATATCCACCAGCTCATCATTGGACTGGCTAATGGCCGGTGTAAAGTCTGCATTGTCACGCACGAATCTGGCCATGGACTTGGCACATATCCGTCCTTCGGCATGTGACCCTGAAGAAAACTTATGGCCTGAGCATCCCACACCGTCGCCGGCTGTAAACAGTCCGTTAACCGTGGTCATACGGTTGTATACCTTATCTTTATATTTAATTTTGTAAGCGTCGGGCACCCAGTCGAAATCAGGCCCGGAGCACCACAGACCGCAGCAACCGGAATGTGATCCCAGCAGATACGGCTCGGTGGGCATAATCTCGGAGTTTTTCTTGTCCGGCTCGGTATTGGTTCCGCACCACAGGTTAGCCTGTCCGCAGGTCATATCGAGAAAGTTCTCCCAGGCTTCTGACTCAAGAGCCTTGAGTTCTTTTTTGCTGACCTCTCCACCCAATTCTTTCAGGGCGGTAATCGTATCCATCATAATCGGGCCACGCCCTTCTTTCATCTCAACGAGCATCAGGTGGTTACGGAGACAGGTTGGTGTAATAGCGGCTGTTCCATAAGGCGCATACTTCTCGAGCTCCGCCTTGGCCACATCACTGCCCACATAACCTTCCCCCAGACCGTTGAGTGTTTTGGCTTTGAACAACAGGAACCATGCACCAACAGGACCATAGCCGTCTTTATAACGTGACGGGGTGAAACGGTTTTCCATCATGGAAAGTTCAGCGCCGATTTCCATGCACATGGTATAGGTGGATCCTGCGTTCCAGATCGGATACCAGGCACGGCCTTTACCTTCACCCACGCTTCGGGGCTGATAAATGTTAACTGCGCCGCCGCATGCCACCATCATGGTATTGCATTTTATGATATAAACTTTGTTCTCACGGACCGAGAAACCGACCGCGCCGGCAATCCGGTTTTCCTCATTTGCATCCAGAAGCAGCTTAACGATAAAGACACGCTCAAGGATATTTTCATCTCCAATAGCCAGCTTGGCAGCCTCGGCCACGATCCTTTTGTAAGACTCTCCGTTGATCATGATCTGCCATTTGCCGGTACGCACAGGTTTTGCACCGGACTTTAAGGTCCCCACCTTCAGGCCCTTTTTCCCGTCGAGTTTTTTCCCGTCGTCTGACATTTTCCACATGGGAAGACCCCATTCCTCAAACAGGTGTACAGAATCATCAATATGATAGCCAAGGTCATATATAAGGTCTTCACGGACAATGCCCATCAGATCGTTTCGGACCATACGGACATAATCCTCTACTGTATTTTCGCCGATAAAGGTGTTGATCGCTGAAAGACCCTGGGCAACAGCACCACTTCGCTCAAGAGCGGCCTTGTCCACCAGCAGGATTTTCTTGTCAGGCGCCCATTTCTTGATCTCAAAAGCAGTCCCACAGGCAGCCATTCCGCCGCCCACAATCAGGATGTCAACTTCACGCTCTTCAACTTCAGGATCCTTGACAGCTTTGAGTTCTCCTAAAGGTTTATTTGGTAATGCCATATTACATCCTCCTTAAATAAATATAATCATGATTAATCATTTTACTCGATTTCGCAAACCATAATCTGTTTAGACGGTTTCCGGTGTCGGCAACTGGTAGCCGTCTGCTTCTTCGGTGGAAAGCAATTCACTGTCAAGGTCCTTGCCTACCAGATCCAAGTAAGCATTGGCAGCACCTTCCGGGGTTGTCCGGATGGGGAACTTAAAGCGCTTGATGGTACCATTTCTGAATTTACAGGTCCACATAATATCCTCGGTTCCCAGCATCGGCACAATGCTGCTTCCCAGCGGAACAAAATCGGCATAACCTCTGACCTCAATCGCTTGTGTGGGGCAGATCTTTACGCATGAGAAACATTCCCAGCACTGATCCGGCTCTTGATTGTAAGCCTTCATTAAATTGGGCTCCAGAACCATCAGGTCGTTTGGGCAAATGTACATGCAAGCGGTCTTATCCCCGCCTTTGCAGCCATCGCATTTTTCATCAATTACAAAACTTGGCATTTACTTACCTCCTGATTTTTTTTGGTAAATGTTCAATATGTTATCCTTTTCCAACAATCTCCGGTACAATTTTTAAGCTCTTTGCACCTCCCTTCGTAATTTTGGCCTAAAAAGGCTATCATTTGTTTTAAATAATCATAAAGAAACGTTCTGTTTTTATCCAGATCACGCACCGGCGTGATTAAAAATTCGGAATGATCAAATAGAAAATTTTTCTATAAAATCAATAAGATAGTGTGGGAATAGAAATCGAAAAGATTAAATAACAATTAACATTATCCTTGTCAAGAACTTTTGGAAAAACTAATTTAATAATTTTTTAACATTTCAATTCTGTTTGGGTCTGCTAATATATATAGATTTAACTACTTAAATATACACTATATATTGTGCTTAATACCATTCATGTTGCATAAACCATTCAGGATATGAATCCCGTACAGTAGTCAGGCATCCTTCGAGATGTATATGTACCATGGTGACCGACTTTCGGTACACTATGGCTTTTCTCCAGGATGTTCATTTTTTGTTGACATATGCTACTCGATTGGTCATTTGTTACTGATTGCTGGTTACTGGTTGCTGGTTATTAGTTGCGGGTTGATAGTTACTGGTTGCTGGTAATTTTTCAGTGTAACGCAAAATGGAGAAACTTTTATGGAAAACAATATGACGCCCCTTTCGTTAAATGATAAGTTTAAATTTTCATGTTCAAAAAAGGTGCCCTGTTTCAATGAATGCTGCCGGGATCTTAACCAGTTTCTCTTTCCTTACGATATATTGCGCATGAAAAACCGACTCGGTTTACCGTCGAATCTTTTCCTTGAGCGGTATACTTCTCAGCATACAGGCCCTGAAACCGGGCTTCCGATCATCACCTTCAAGGCGGATCATTTTAGCGAATTAAAATGCCCGTTTGTGGACCATTCCGGATGCAGCATATACGAAGATCGCCCGTCATCGTGCCGCACTTATCCCCTTGTTCGTATGGCATCACGATCCAGAGAAACCGGCACAATAACCGAGCAGTATTTTCTTTTAAAAGAGCCGCATTGTTTGGGATTTAAACACGGGCGCACCTGGACCGTCCGGGAATGGATAGAGGATCAGGAAATTTTTGTCTATAATCAGATGAACGATCTGATGATGGAAATCATAAGCCTCAAAAATCGCCTTATGCCCGGTTCTCTTGATATCAAGTCGAGGCTCATGTTTCACATGGCATGCTATGATCTGGATAATTTCAGATCCCATATATTTGACCAGGGAATCTTAGATGACCGGAACATGGACTCCGGTACTTTAGATGCCGTAAAAAATGACGATGTTAAACTACTAAAGCTGGGTTTTCAATGGATAAAGGATACACTTTTCGGTGAAATTTGACAAGATCAACAGGATATACAAGAACTTAGTGGCTTCGCCCCAATTGGAATAATGGAATGATGGAGTAATGGAATGATGGGTTTGAAGGAGTTTTTTTACAATTTAAATGGTTTATTTTCCGCTTTTTTCCCCAATATTCCAGCGTTCCAGTATTCCATTCCGATGGCACAAACAGGTTTCCATTAAAAGACTATTGATATCATATAGTTGTAGAAATTCCGAGACGTTATAATTATTGCAGCTTTTTGTTATTAAAAAAATCCAGTCTGTCCTGTAAATCCTGTCTAAAAAAACATGGTTAAAATTATGGAAATCAACGACAAAGTAGCCTTAGTGCTCGGCGCCGTGAAAGGGATCGGAAAAGGCATAGGACTTGCCCTTGCACGGGAAGGAGCTAAGGTTGCCTTAAACTATTTTGACTGGGAAGAAAGTCTGGATGAACTGAAGAAGGACTTTGCCAAAACCGGTCAGGATTATCTGATTATCAGAACAAATCTGCTTAAGACCGGTGATATTCCAGGGCTCACTAAAAATGTTATTGATCGTTTCGGCCGGCTTGACATTCTGATAAATAATATCGAGCGCGGCGGATGGCCGGTGGTTCACGGGCCGTATGTCCGTGAGCAATGGGATCTTGAGATGGCCACCACTCTGCGTGCTAAAAGGTGGACTTTTGAATCTGCCCTACCCCATCTCAAGGCCTCCGGAGACGGGGTGGTCATAAACCTTTCTTCCATTGCAGGCATTGTTGGACGGTCGGGTCCTGCCAGTTATACATTCAATGAGGGGTATGCCGCTGCAAACCGGGGAATTTCACTTTTGACCGAGACCTGGGCCCGCATTGGAGCACCTGAGGTTCGCGTAAATGAAATCATGTTAGGCTTTGTTGAAACCAGGCATGGTGCAAAAACCAGGGGCTGGGGGCTGCTCAGCGATGAACAGAAAGCTGCTCTTTATGATCATACGTTACTGGGGCGTACCGGCACCATAGAAGATGTGGTAAAAGCGGTAATTTTTATCATAAAAGATGCACCGTTTATGACCGGCAGTATTCTGCGGCTGGACGGCGGCTATATTTTAGGCGGCGACAAGGTTGCGCCAATGCCAGACCCGGGAGACCTTTGAAAAACGCCCTCTTTTGCCCAATTCCGGCGTCAGGCTCAAATTGCCACCCACGGAGGATGATAGATGACTCAGAAAAAAGACTGGAAGACACTATTTGTGCTTATCCTTTTGCTTATGTTGCTTGGCGGTTACTATGAGCGACTGAGTGTTGAAACTAAGACAATGGTATTGCCGATGGCGATAATTATTGCCGCAGCTTTTGTTATTGCCCGTTTTAAACAGCTTGAATATGAAATGCGTTCATCCAAAGTCAACGCCCGGGAAGGTGTGTTCCAGACCTTCAGCATTATAGACAGTAACGGAAAGGAACGAGTTTCTCTTTCAGCAGCCTCGGATACCGCGTTAATGACGTTCTTCGATGAGGATCACATACCCCGTGCGACTTTGGAACTATTGAACATAGAACCGACAATGAAACTGATGGGAAACAGGGGAAGTGCGTGGATTACATTTGATGAAAATGGCCTGCCGAATATAACCTTGAAAGATGATACGGATCAGATCGTCTGGTCAGCTCCGTAATAACAAAATCCGGTTATTAAATTGCACCGTATTATTGTAAATGAGCTTCGGAAATATTTTCAAAAAGCCAAGGTGTTACATTTTTTCAATAAAGGGTGATAAATGTATTATTTATATATACTGACACTATTGGCTCTTTTGATTTCAGTCTTCAAAAGTGTGGACAAAACGTCTAAAGCGGTTAAGATAGCGCTTAAAAAGTTCATTAATATATTGCCCGCCTTTGTGAGCATGCTTATCCTGGTGTCAATTATTCTTTTTCTTATCCCTGATAAAATCATTTTAAAATATCTTGGGAATAACAATAAAATTGTCGGCATAATGCTCGCCTCGTTTTTCGGTTCCGTTACCTTAATGCCGGGATTCATCGCCTTTCCGCTATGTGGAATTTTACTTAAAAAAGGTGTAACTTATATGGTATTGTCAGCTTTTTCTACGACTTTAATGATGGTGGGTGTACTTACCTATCCAATAGAAAAAGAGTATTTCGGAACAAGGGTAACCATACTTAGAAATATTTTTAGCTTTTTCATAGCAATTGTCGTGGCGTTGATAACCGGAATTTTCTTTGGGGAAATATGGTAATGACTTTTAGTGATAAAATAAAAATGTCGGGCTTTTTTGCGTATATTTGTTTTGTGGCCGCCTCTTTTATTTTTAACTTTAACCCCGGCAAATTGATAGGGATAAATTTTTACAGTTTTTCCATGGAAATGCTTAAACTTCTGCCCTGTGCTTTTATTTTAATAGGATTATTTGAAGTATGGGTAAAAAGAAAAACTGTTGAAAAACATCTCGGTGCAAAGTCAGGCTTTCGAGGTTATCTATGGGCTGTGCTGCTTGCCGGCACCACGGTAGGCGGTTTATACGTCGCTTTTCCTATAGCGTATTCTCTGCACACCAAGGGAGCTAAATTAAGTATTATATTCACCTACATTGGTGCTTCAGCAATTTGCAGAGTACCGATGACAATATTTGAAGCCTCTTTTATGGGAATCAAATTTTCAATAATAAGGCTGTTTGCATCTTTGCCTTTAGTTATTGTAACTTCAATGTTGTTGGGACACTATCTGACAAAACGAAAATATAAAATATTGCCCGGTAAATAAGGCTGTTTATGTTTATGCAGGATCGGGTTTTACCTGAAATCAGTACAATTTGAATAACTCAGGAGTAAGGATATGATTAGATTATTACTGGCAACACCGTACAGAAAGTCTTTGTTCGAATTGGCTTCAGTTATGGAAAAAAATGACGATGTTGAATTAACATGGACCGAGTCAGGGAAAAAAGCCCTTGATATGCTTTCGGAAACTTCTGTCGATCTTGTTGTAACAGATGAAGAGCTTGGAGACATGACAGGACTTGAATTTGCAAATAAATTGCTCCGGGTGAATCCGATGATCAACTGTGCCGTATTAAGTTCGCTGCCATCCGATGAATTTCATGAAGCCAGTGAAGGTCTTGGAGTTTTTGCACAATTGCCGCTCCGGCCTGTCAAAGAAGATGCAGAAAAACTGTTAAAGCGCCTGAAAAACCTGAAAGACCTCACTGCCGGTATTAAAATTGGCGGCAAATAAACAAGAAATATTGTATCCGTCCACGGAGCAATTGAGTTGGTGGAAATTCCAAATAACAAATCACAAAAAACAAACAAATCACAATTACCGAAATTCAAAATTCCAAACCTTATAATCGTTAAGAAAGGCAAACGAACTGGAAAAGATATTTTCATCAATACTGAAAAAATCGAAATAGTTAAGATCATTGTTATTTGGGATTCTTGCCTTCCTTTGGCATTGTGTTTGTAATTTGATGCTTGAGATTTGGGATTTATTTGGAATTTGGTACTTGGAATTTGGGATTTAATTGATCTTTGACGCTTGGAATTTGGGATTTCAAAAAATCATAGAACGGTTACAAAACATTAAATGTCTTTCTGTACAAAATTGACATGACCTTAACGACAACTAAAAATTCTTCTCCTCAGTCTAAAGATGTTTTTAACGCCGGGAAAGTGCTTACCCTTTCGATTTGTCACTTTATTCACGATATTTATTCCAGTTTTTTCGCACCCTTGCTTCCCCTGCTCGTGGAAAAGTTTTCCATGACACTTGCTCGGGCCGGTTTACTTTCTACAATAATGCAGATCCCCGCTCTTTTTAACCCGTTTATCGGTCTTCTGGCGGACAGGATAACCGTCCGTTATTTTATCATCCTGGCTCCGGCAACCACAGCCATACCCATGAGCCTTTTGGGTCTTGCACCCAGTTACGGTGTATTATCCCTGCTTTTATTTGTTACAGGGGTTAGTGTGGCTGTTTTTCATGTTCCTGCCCCGGTTATGGTATCACAACTATCCGGAAGCAAAACAGGCAAAGGAATGAGTTTTTATATGACAGGCGGTGGACTGGCCAGAACCATAGGGCCTATGGTCGCGGTAGGTTCAGTCTCGATTTTAAGTTTCGAAGGATACTACCCTATCATGATTTTCGGAATTCTGGCCTCGCTCTGGCTTCATTTCAATTTTCATGGAATTGATGTGCAGGTTAAAAAATCAGACAGAAAGCCCCTCTTATCCACCTGTCGTGCAATGAAACACATCCTCTTGCCGCTGACCGCCATACTGGTTACCCGTGGATTTATGCACGCATCAACAACTACTTTTCTTCCAACTTTTATCAAAATGGAAACAGGAAATATCTGGTTGGCAGGATTCGGACTCACTGCATTCGAAGCGTTTGGAGTTGCAGGTGTACTGTCATCAGGAATACTCAGCGATTATTTCGGCCGAAGACAGATACTGACAATTTCCCTGATATGTGCTCCGATGGGTCTGTTTTTATTTGTATATACCGGTGGACTGTTGCGCTGCCTCATGCTTCTTATAACAGGATTTACATTGTTGTCTACCACGCCGGTTATGCTGGCAATAGTACAGGAAAATGCCAAAAGCAGTCCATCAACAGCCAATGGATTGTTTATGATGGTGTCGTTTATTTCACGATCAGCCATTGTGGTAATCGTCGGATTAATCGCAGACCATATCGGTCTTCCATTAACCTACTGCATCAGTGCGGCAATAGGATTAATCAGCATACCGTTTATTTTAATGCTTCCTAAAAACAAGACCATTCTTTGATAAGAAACATCAAACACGAATTTTTATTCTACCGTATAACGAACTCTTTTTTGGATCAGAATTCTATTTTCAGTAAAACATCAGGATATCATATTATTTTCTTCCTATATTTTGATGATCTTCATTTAAAATTCGGGTTTAGCGCTTGACAAGAAAACATGGTGTCATATGTTACGCGCATAAGCTCATAATCCTCTTAAATGTCATAAATTCAAGAGCGAATATAAGAAAGGAAGGTGATTTATATGCCAAGAGGCGATGGAACGGGACCACAGGGTCAGGGGCCCGGAACCGGAAAGGGTCAAGGAAGATGTAAAACCGACAAAAGAAGCAGAAGATCGGGAACAGGCAAAGGCGGCGGACAGGACCGAGGACGTGGTGGCCGTGGCTGAGGATGAGTTTCTTCAGGACAAATAAATCATCAAGGGGGATAGATTATGCAATGTAAGCGTTGCAATAGTGTCATACATGAAGGAGAACAAAATGAGCTTCGTGGACAGATCCTCTGCGAGGATTGTTACATGGATCTTCTTTCACCGCTAAAAACATGTGACCCATGGGCTGTTCATAGCGCCAAGAGCTTTCTGAAAAACGGCAGCACCAACCTTAAACTTAGCCCCATTCAGCAAAAAATACTTGAGATCCTTCAGGATGAGGGACCCCAAGAACCAGCAAATTTATGTGAAAGGATTCAAATAAAAGAGACGGATCTTGAAAGGGATATTGCCGCCCTGCGCCACATGGAAAAAATAAGGGGTGAACTCACTGGCGGAAAAAAATTTATACGCCTCTGGTGACAAGCGTGTTTTCACGAAAATGACCATGTTTTACTCATAGGATATCAAGTTAGTTCGCTTCGCTCACAATTGGAATGATGGAATTATGGAGTAATGGAATGATGGGTTTGAAGGAGTTTTTTACAATTAAAATGGTTTATTTCCGCCTAACTCCCAACATTCCAATATTCTAACATTCCATTCTTCCATTCTGATGGCATAAACCAGGAGCTATTAAAAGATCTTTAATTTCAACCAATTGTAGAATTTCCGAGACGTTAAATTAAGTTTTTTTGCTTTTTACAAAGCCCATAAAAACTTTGACAAGGTGACATATTGTCATATGTTACGCGCATAAGCTCATAACCGGAAGGAATTGTCATCGTATGATTATCAGCATTGCAAGCGGAAAAGGCGGTACCGGAAAAACCACTGTGGCCACCAACATGGCTGTTTCTATCGGATCGGATGTACAACTGCTGGACTGCGATGTGGAAGCGCCCAATGCTCACCTTTTTCTAAACCCGGTCATTGAAGAGGAAAAATCTGTTTTTACCCCGGTCCCGGAAATTGATGAAGAAAAATGCACCTTCTGCAAAAAATGTGCTGAAATATGCAGGTTCAAGGCCATTGCTGTGATCGGAGAAATTGTGTTGACGTTTCCGGAACTTTGCCATAGTTGCGGCGGTTGCATGGAGGTCTGTCCTGAAAACGCCGTCACCGAAATCGGTCGAAACCTGGGTGTGATTGAAACCGGCCACAAGAATAATCTCCATTTTGTTCATGGCCGGTTGAGGATCGGTGAGGCCATGTCACCTCCTCTAATCAGAGAGGTTCGGTCATATACCCGTCCGGATCAACTTACCATTATCGATGCGCCTCCCGGTACTTCATGCCCGGTAATCGCCGCCATGAAGGGAACTGATTTCGTCTTGATGGTAACCGAACCGACGCCGTTTGGTCTTCACGACTTAAAACTGGCTGTTGAAGCGGTGAAACTGCTTGGAATTCCGAGGGGACTGGTCATTAATCGCTCGGATATCGGTGACAATCGTGTAAAAGAATACGCTGAAAAAGAGAACCTGCCCATTTTAATGGAGATTCCCTTTGATCGTAAAATAGCGGAAGCGTATTCAAGAGGCGAACTCATTGTTGAAGAAATGCCGGGATGGAAAGAAAAATTTCTGAAATTATACGATAATATTAAAGAAATGGCAGTTTAAGGGAGAATAGATTTTAATGAAAGAGTTGGTTGTCATAAGCGGAAAAGGCGGCACCGGAAAGACAAGCATTATGGCGGCCTTTGCCTCATTGGCTAAAAATAAGGTCCTTTGTGATGCCGATGTAGATGCAGCCGATCTTCATCTGCTCACAGACCCAAAGATAAAAGAACACCATGATTTTCAGGGCGGCGGCATCGCGGTTATTAATCCCGATAAATGCACCGAATGCGGCCTTTGCAGGGATTTGTGTCGCTGGGAAGCCATAAGTGAACAGTTTGAAGTTGATTCTATTGAATGTGAGGGGTGTGGTGTTTGTGTCGATTTTTGCCCGGAGCAGGCCATTGATTTTCCATTGAAGACTTGCGGCCAATGGTTTATTTCCGATACACGCTTTGGCCCCATGGTCCACGCCAGATTAGGAATTGCCGAAGAAAATTCAGGAAAACTTGTTGCCCTTGTCAGGCAGGAGGCTAAAAAACTTGCCGAAAAGCAGAATTTGAATCTTCTTATCACCGACGGACCACCAGGCATCGGATGTCCGGTAATTGCTTCAATCGGCGGGGCTACGGCCCTTCTCATCGTAACCGAGCCCACAGTTTCAGGATTGCATGACATGGAGCGGGTCGCACAATTGGCCGCTCATTTTAAGGTCCCGGGCATGGTCTGTGTAAACAAATTTGACCTTAATATTGACCAGACACAGGCCATTGAGAAACTGGCAAAAGAAAAAAATATAACGGTTCTGGGGCGGATTCCTTTTGATTCCGTTTTTACGAAATCCATGGTACAAGGGAAAACCATTTTTGAATACAATACAAAATCAAAAATCGGTCAGGCGGTTGAACAGATATGGAGAAAAATCATTGAATCCCCTGTAATGAACAAAAAAGGGGATGTTTGATTCTAATAACATTAAAAATAAAATAAAGGAGAATGTCATATTATGGAAAATGGGAGAATAGCTATTCCGTCTATGGAAAAAGGCGGGCTGGACGGTCAAAGGTCAGGCCATTTCGGCCACTGTGATGTTTTTACCCTTGTGGATGTTGAAGATGGAAAGATCAAGGAAATCACCACCATCTCAAATCAGAGTCATGTCCAGGGAGGATGTATGGTCCCGGTTAATCTCCTGGCGGAACATAATGTAAATGCTTTAATTGTGGGAGGTATCGGCATGCGCCCGCTCATGGGGTTCCGGCAGGTGGGTATCGATGTTTATCACGATGCCGTGCGTCCTGAAATAAGGCCGGTTGTGGAAGACCTGATCGCAGGGAAATTGTCTGCGATTACGGATGATCAGGTTTGCGGTGGCGGCCCCGGCGGCGTATAAATAAAGATAAACTAATTCGGAGAATGATATAATGAAAATAGCTGTAACATCCAAAGGACCTGACCTTGACGATCAGGTTGACCCTCGCTTCGGGCGGGCCGCATATATACTTATTGTCGATTCAGAAACCTTTGACTTTGAGGTTCTGAACAACAAAGAAAATGTAAATGCACTTAAAGGGGCCGGCATTCAGGCGGCCGGCATGGTGAGCGATAATGGAGCAGAGGTTTTGCTTACCGGATTCTGCGGACCTAATGCATTTAAAACCCTAAATGCCGCAAAAATCAAGGTGGCTTCTGATGCCAAAGGCACTGTCAGAGATGCTGTAACGTCCTTTATTGAAGGGAAATTGACTATTTCTGATCAGGCAAATGTTGAAGGTCAATGGTAAGAATGTTAGAAAGTGTAAAGTGCCTAAAGTGAACTAAAGTGCCTAAAGTTATGGTGTCGCTTCGCTCCGCTGATTTTATATAATTGACATAATTCCTTAACCCTGGCCCAGACCGATCACCAATACTCTATACTTAAAAAGTCAGGTTTGGAATAATGCATGGGCCATCAATATATATGACGAGTCGCACCAGGGCGGGCTTTAGCTCACTTGTAACTTTTCCGGTTTATCCGGTTTAGGTATAAGATAAAACATAGACGAATTATAATCAAAGCGGGTGCTTTTTCAGAAAATCCTTAACCAGCGGAACAATTCTGCCTGCCGCATCTTCGAGAACATAATGGCCCGCATCTTTGAAGGCATGAACCTCTGCATTTGGGAAACGGCGCCGCCACTCAGCAAGGTATGTGGAATCAAAAACAAAATCGTGCTCACCCCAGCAGATAAGCATGGGGATGTGGCTGAGTTTATGCAGGTTTTCATCAACATATTTGACAAGGCTATAGCTTGGATCCTTCTCGCTGACAGGAATATCCTGAACAAACTTTAATGTTGCGATCCTGTTATTCCAGCTGTTGTACGGAGCTATGAGGCCTGATTTAACATCTTTTTTCATCCCTTTGTAAGATGCCATGTAGAGCGCACCATAGGCAAACAGATTAAATCCTTGCACCGCCAGTGTCGCAAATGGAGTAACATTTCGAATCAACCTGAGTCTTATGGGAAGCGTTTTCCCCTTGGGCGGAAGAAAGGCGGCGGTGTTCATAATGACAATTCGACCTATCATTTGCGGGTATCTTAAAGCATAGGCCATACCGATCATCCCACCCCAGTCGTGGAGCACCAGTGTAATTTTATCCTTTAACTCAAGGTGGTCAAGAAAAGTACCCAAATCGTGGACACGGCTTTTCAACCTGTAATCATATTGTTTTATGTCTGGTTTGTCAGACAGACCGCACCCGATATGATCCGGCACCACGGTACGGTATCGGTTTGACAAACCCTGGATCAGCTTGCGAAAATAGAAAGACCAGGTTGGATTTCCGTGAATCATTATAACAGGATCACCGGTTCCCTGGTCCAGGAAATGATACTTCAGACCGTTTATTTTCATGTAATGGGAGGTAAACGGGTAAAGATGATAAACCGCGGAAATATTAACCGGTTTGTTTTTTTTCATTTATCAAAAACCTAACCCGGATAAATCGGAAAAGTGACTAAAGTGAACTAAAGTTTGAAGTGTCTAAAGTTAAGGTGTCGCTCCCGCCTGCCATTGCAAGGCACGAGCGGGCAGGTCGCTCCATCCATTCATATAAAATTGGTAGAATTCCACAACTTTAGGCATTTTAGATCACTTTAGATCACTTCACACTTTTTTAAGTTTAGATTTTTTGCCACAAAAAGCACAAAATTTACAACTAAGTAACTAATACCTAGATTCTTACCATTTTATTCCCAGCATCAGGCAATTCAGGCCGCTGCCGATACCGAAAAAACCAACAAGATCATTTTTAACCAGAAACTCCCGTTCTTCGGCGATTGCAGCCGTGATGGGGAGGGATACCGTACCGATGTTCCCGAGGTGTTTGAACGTGGTAAAATCCTTCTCTTTTGGAATCCCGATAGATTCGAGTATATTTCTCTGATGGGTTGCGCCCACCTGATGGCAAATAACCTTGTCCGGCTTATCATCCGGCCAGGATAATTTTTTCTTAAACGCTTTGTATGTTTCTATGCCCAGGGCCACACCGTGCTGTAAAACACCTACGGAATCTGTCTGCATGACATGGAGCCCGCTGGCCGGGATGCCGGTATCCGGCCCCCATCGGCACAGTGTATGATGTCTGGTCGCACTTCTTACGACCCCTCCCAAAAGACGATGCCCCGTATCGGAAATAGATGCTTCTGTCAAAAGGACGGCCACAGCCCCTGATCCTCCGGTTAGAGTTGCGATGGTCTTCTTAAAATAATCCATATCCTTGGTTTCAATAAGACGGTCAATGGTAAAATCGATGATCTGCCTTGCAGACTCGCACGACACAACAAGACCGGCCTTGATATGGCCGAGCTCTATTGCATTTGCCACATGGATCATCCCGTTTAAGACCCCCAGGCAGGCATTTGAAACATCGTAAATCTGGGTTTTGGATCCAAGTCCGAGACCGTGGGATATGGCGCAGGCGGTTGCGGGCTCTAAATTGTCCCTGCAAACACCGCCATATACGAGCATGCCGATATCTTCAGGAGAAATCAAGGAAGCATTTAAGGCTTTTTGTCCTACTTTTGTGGCGCCTTCATACATGGAGAATCCCGGGTCCCAGAATCTGCGCTCCCGGATTCCGGTTAACGCCTCCAGTTGTCCCTTTTGAAAATGGAGGGCTCTATATAAGGGTTCAAGCCGCTTTTCAATGTCATCTGATGTGACCACATTGGGAGCCAGTTCATACCCGAATGAATCGATATACACCTTTGCATATAACATAGAAATATACTCGCATATTTTTTTGACAGGATATCAGGATTAACTTGATAATGTGAGACCTTTGCAAAACGCACCTTTTTGCCCGATTTCTGCGTCAGGCTCAAATTTTAATCCTCGAAATACTCAATGTATTCCTGTGGTTAAAATTATCGCCTTCCTTGAACTCGAACAAAAATATACATTTTTCAAAGGTCTCAATATATGGATTTCCCTTATCCTGTCTAACTTATATTGGAATTAAACGAAAACCTAAATTTTTCATTTGATAAATATACAGCCCGTCGACTTTCAGGAATCCGTTTGCATATATTGTCGGAACCGGTGTGTTAATAATTTTAGTTACTACAGCTTCAACTTCAACCGTTTTATTTTCCGGAATCACTTGACCTCGGTAGATCCAGTTATGCGGTTCCCCTGTAATCAGCTCAAACCTGTGACTGTCAACCAGATCTTCCCATCGGTCAATGGCCATAAACTTGATAAGCTGAAGAAACGATTCTATTCCCAAAGAACCCGGCCATACGGGATCCTGGTAAAAATGAGCCTTGAAGAACCACTCATCCGGATCGACTTCTTTTACACCGTGAATAAAACCGAGGCCTTCAGGGCCGCCATTTGGAACATAGGTATCAATTCTGTCGATCATGCGAAGCGCTTTTGCCGGCATTGTCAGAGAAGGTGCGGGATGTACATCCGGATCATCAGGCCAAAGAGGTGCCTGGTCTTCAAAGTTGCAGGAACAGCTCCGCTGCAGCTCATCCGCTGTGGGACAATAAGCTTGCTGCCCTGCCCCCCGGATGCCGACCTGCTGAGCCAGGGCCTGTTTAGTGAAAAAACCGAAGTATGTATCGCCCGAATAAACCATTTCAGCATCCTGAAAAACCTCAAAATCGAAATGCTCGATAATCATCTCTCCGGCTTCGGAAACCTTTGTCATCCGGGCACGCATGGATAGTGTTTTTTCTTGCGGAAAGATCATACGTTTTAGAACCGCATTCCCGCCAAGATTTCTGAATTTCAGATCTTTTTCACTTTTAAGGGCGGATCCCAGATAGGCGGCCAGCCATCCACACGGCTGAAGTGCAATTTCGAGCAACACGCAAAAAGGCATGGAAGATGATCGGTCTGCTTTGAAGTACCATGCATCAGGCGACACTTCATATTCGGCTTCTATCCACCCGCCCGGTTTCAAAACCCATGCTTCGGGCTCGACGGTAACAATCCGGTCCAAAAAGGAATATGGCGGTCCCGGAAGTCTGGCAATTACCCTGTTTTTGTCAAACACTTTGTACGGCTCACCGAATGCTTGGGAAGGCTTGCCAACGGCAAATGCCAGTATTTTGTCACGGTCATAAATGGCCGGTTTCCGGATATTGGTTGCTGGTTGCTGGCTTCCGACCTCTGCCTTTTCCCACACCGTCTCTACCTCTTCACGGGCAACGCCTGTCATCTTCATGGACATATCCTTAAACAACACAATCCGTTGCCCGTCGGCATACATCAATGCGTCGGCAATCACATACGGCTCAGGAGAGTACCCGAGTTCCTTTATTTCCACTTCATACCAAACATGCCGGGTTGCCGGGGTTACCGGCCCACGGCATTTTAGAACACTCTCAACCCCGACAACCGGTTCATAGCAGACCCCGGGCTTTGCCGTTACCCATCCCATACGCTGGATAAACACCCTGAGCGTATGGGCACAGCATTCATACATCAAAGTTCCCGGCATGACCATGTCATCCATGAAGTGGCAAGTCAGAAACCAGTCATCCGGATTGATATCGGCTTCTGCCCGGATCAGGCCGAGTCCATACCGCCCTCCTTTGGGATCGAGGGATAGAATCCGGTCGATTAGTTTCATCCGTCCCCCTGGAAGTCTGAGTGATTCAGCAAGATCGACACCGTCAAAAAGCGGGCCAAAGCACCCCGCAAGATTACCGTCTCTCAGTGCTTCTACAGCATCATCATTGTAGCTTTCAGTGTAAACAGGGACAAGGTCTTTCCAGTCAGATGGTTTTTTACCCTCGCCGGGGCAGGTATCTTCCTCAGTTAAAATAATTCCGCCTGAATTTTGCACTTCTTCATGGGTAAAGAAACCGGCACATCCATTATGCATGCTGATCAGACGGCTATCGCCAATAAAACCTTCGAACCTGAAAAAGAAAAGGTAAGTATCACCCTGGCGCACAAAGTGATCAATTTCGATCTCATATCGGATAACATCACCCGGCCACGGAAGTCCGCTGTGGAATTTAACTGTCGCATCGAGGAGCCTGTAACTCCTTTCTCCTTTGACCGCATTATCGATGCCAAGGTACGAGCACAAAAAAAGGTCGGCCTGCCCTGCTTCAACCGATATGCACACCGGAGCATGACCGCCGTCTAAATACCATGCTCCGGGGAGTACATCATGCTCTGTAACCACCCGCCCTGAGCCCAAAGATCCTTTTTTGCCTTGTACCGAAATGATCCTGTCCACAAGCATGAGCGGTTCATCCGGCAGTCGCACCCTTACTTTGTAAGAATCGACGACCGCAAACTCCGGACCAAGTACACGGGCAACCGAGCCGGTGGCAAACTCCATGCACATGTCTCGGCTGAAAGCGGGTTTGTCAGGATAAAAACTCTGTGGTGTTGATTTGGCTAAATGTTCACTATCAGATATAATTGTCTCAATGAGACGTGTCTGTGTGTCAAAAGTTTTTTCAAAGCCTCTGGTTAACTCATTTGAAAAATCAAGAAAGGTCTTGTGAGCATCGGCGGTAGCTTTATTGCTTTCGGCCAGAGAGTTCAGCAGTTCTGAATACTGGATGCTGGATGCTGGATGCTGGATGCTCGATGCTTGATGCTCGATACTGGTTTCCAGCTTCCGCCTTCTGTCTTCTGCCCTCTGTCCTCTGTCTCCTGTCTCGGGCATCGACGGGCACGGTATCTTTCCACCCACAATCAGCTTTATCTGACGATCTGATTTTTCCTCTGCAATTTCACTGATAGTCGGGATGTATGCATCGATCCCGCTTAGTTTTTCAAGATCAACCGGCACCCGTTCAGCAATCAGAGCACTTTTCCTTTCTCCGGCAACCTGTTCAGGTATCCTGTCAAAAGATTCATATTCAAAGCTTTCAAGTATTACATGCATGCAGTTGCCATCTGTTGTCATGGTGCCTGTGCATGCCCTGCGGGGACCGTCTTTTCTGTCCCTCAGCCAGGATTGCGCAAAGGCGGGCATATAAAATGTGCCATTTAGCCAGGATTGGTCGCCGGGTTTGATAAAGTTCTTTAATGGTGGAATTATCTCCTGGTACAGGCACAGGCTGGTTTTAACTAATGACGCCAGGCCGGAGGCAGACCCTGCGTGTCCTATGTTAGGTTTTACTGATCCGATGGCGCACGGCTCTTTGCGGTTGGCGAAAAACTCGTTAAGAGCTTCTGATTCAACCCGGTCTTCCAAAGGGTTGCCGCTGCC
>JAUWLP010000047.1 GCA_030613575.1 Desulfobacteraceae bacterium | reverse complement strand
TTTACTGCCTGACATATTTCTTCGGCTGTTTCTTTATTATACGTATGCGAAGTTATGTTTCTGCTTTTAAGCATATCCATCCAGCTTTCACCGTCATCAATCAAATTCAGTTGAAAAGCTTTTCGTATAGCGTCTCTTGAGTCATAAATATCTGTTTGACCACGATATTCAAGAAAATCTTTCAAGGTAGTCCAGGCAAGCTCATAAGTATATTCAAAAACTTTAACAAGCCCTTGTTCTTCGAGCTCTGACAATTCACCTTTATTAATAAATTTTTACAATTGGCTTAATGCTTTTTGATAATTTACAAATCGTTGTTCCCAACGAATATCTTTGTTTTCAGAAATCATAAGCGAAAACCCTTCTAATTTTTGCTGCTAAGCACCTGGCGATACAGTTCTATATATTTATTGATAATTCTTTCCCAAGTATAATTATCAATAACATGCCTTTTAAGATTTGTCCCCATTGATTTTAATTTATCAGGGTCTTTTAGCATTTCTAGAAGGCCATTTTGCAATCCATCCACAGAAGCTGAAACAACTCTTCCACCCTCTATACGTTCCACCTCATCTAAGCCACATTGATCCGTCAGCAATACAGGTGTGCCCATAATACCAGCCTCCAGGACAACAATAGACATGGCCTCCTGTCTGGATGGAATGGCAAGTAAACTCGTTGCAAGAAATGCGCTTGACTTTTCCTCTCCTCCTAAGTACCCGGTAAAATGAACCCTATGCGCAATTTCCATCTCTTCAGATTTATTTTTTAGCTCACTGAGCATCCCACCATCAGGTCCGGCAAAAACCAGGTGATAATCGTTAAATGTTTCGTTTAGATTGCTGAAAGCATACAAAAGCAGATCCGGCCCTTTTATGGCATTCAACCGCCCCACAAATAGAATAAACGGACTGTCATTCAGTCCAAATTTCCGGCGAAAATTATCGACATCGCTCGATTTGAAATCTTTGGGGTCAATTCCATTTGGAATAACAGTTATTTTATCAGTGCCAACACCATAAGATTCAAATCGGGGTATTTCATTTACAGATATTGCAATATGACCATTGGCATTAGATATTATATTATTGCCGATGAACTTGTTATACAGGTATTTAAACTTCTGTGACCTGCCAAACAGTGGTAATGCGCCGGCCGGACAAACGACATATGGTTTGTTTTGTCTTCTGGCTGATATATATACCAATGCGTTAAGTATCGTCCAATGGTTCATTAAATGGATTATATCTGCATTAGCCACCGCGTCTTTAATAATTCGCTGCGATAACTTTGGAATATAGTAGCGTTCTATCATACATTCCAGAGCGATTAAATTTATACAATTTAACTGTTCTATACGCTCATCATCTAAATTTGAGTTTATTGTTAACACGTCACATTGAAGCCCGGCTCTTACTAAGGAGCGACTGATCTGAAAAGTTCTTTCAGCAGTTCCTCCGCCGCTTACCGGATCGAGTGACATATTTACATTTAAGATTCTCACAATATTATAATCAATTATGTAACAGTGATTTGTTATACCATGTAGCGAATCGCCTGACACCTTCGCAGAACTGAATCGATTTTTCAAAACCTAGGCTGAATAATTTATTTGAGCTGTAATTGCGATGTGCATTGACATTGCTTCTTTTGGATGCAGTCAACAGCATACGTAAAATGTGATAGCGATACGGCATATAGAATGCCTTTACCGGCTTATGACCGAAGTTACTTGCAAGTAAATTAATGGTGTCATAATAGTTATTTTCAATTTCATCATCGTCAGATACAATAAAACGTTCTCCATCCATCCGATCATTAATTTGCATTAGAAAAAGAATGGCGGAAACCACGTTTTCTACACAAACTAAATTTAGTCGACGCTTGTAAAATAATGCGGTTTTTAGAGAAGTAATTAAGGGTGGCATTGAGAGTAAATCATTTGCTACTTTAATAAGATTTTTTCCATTTCTGCCAAAAACTGCGGTTGGGCGAAGGATTACAACTTCAGTTTTACCCTTAAGACTATCAATCAAAATGTTTTCGATCTCGAGTTTCGTTTTTTCATAAGGTGTGGACGGAATACAAACCGTATTTTCATTTATGATGTTATCTTTTGCTCGACCCACAACAACAGCTGTGGAACAGTGGATTAAACGTTTTACTTTCTTGGCTTTGCAGACTTCAGCAAGATTCCTTGCAGACTGTATATTCTCTTCATCTGATTTATCATATAAATAAGTTAAATTGATAGCAGTTGAATTTGCCGGTATAAAATTATTCAGCGATTCCAGGTTTAATATATTGCCGGGGACAAGTTGAAAATGATTTGGCCATCTTGTTGATGCCTGTGCATGTCGGGATAAGATCCTTATAGTTGGGCTTGCATTTCTTTCCAGTTCTTTGCACAGGTGTTGACCGATAAAACCGGTACCCCCAATAATGCTGAGGGGTAAAATTTTCAAATTCGATTTAGGCATTTTAATTGAAATCAGTTTTTTACTATTTTTTCAGTAATTTTCTCACCGATCTTGCCTTCCCAGAGCGGGGAAATTGACCCTGTTTTATATCTTCCGTCAAGGATTCGATCGACTTCTTGTTCGAGCAGATACATGTTCTACCTCACTAGTATTATCATTGAAAGAGAAATGAGAAATATCGATTCGCAATATTGTTAGACAGGAAAGGTTTGAGAAACTTGTCTAACGATTGCGTGCTTAAATTATGGTTGATATTCTCGTTAATAAATTGAGATATCTCATCGATCGCTTTAGATGCATACTTTCTGTTTGTGAAGATATTTTTTATCAATGGGTAGTCTTTAAGAAATAAGAGTGAACTGTCATCATCCGTGCAACAAATATTTATAATCGGCTTACCGGATGCAGCATATTCGACAATTTTGCTTGGAATTTGATAATTAGTTTTGTTTCCGATGTTAATTAACAAGTCTGTTTCATGGATGACACGAAGAACGGTATCTTTTGAAACTGAACCATGCAAAATTAAGTTTTCGGAGAGATCACTGTACTTTCCAAATGTTTTTTCAAATCCTCTTGTATTGCCAAAAATGTGAAACAACAGTCGCTGTTTGAAATGCGGAAGCGGGTTAAGAATAGATCGTAAGAGTAATAGCAAATCGTCCGGTTCACGTGTTACCTTATAAAAGTTTCCGATATAAGACAGGTTTATTTTATGCCTGTCGAATAATTTTGTATCATTTTTCCTGATCTTTATTCTGTCATCGAGAAGTGGTGGAATGACTTTGATTTTATGAGATGATTCGGGAAAGATTGTTTTGTATAAATCAGCTGTTTTATCGTTTGTGACGGTGATCCAGTTTGCAGACTGAAAAACTTGTTTTTCTGCTTTATAGTTAAACCGTTTGTAAAGCATGTGGTTATTTACTGGTGTCGTATCCATGAAACAGAACGGATCACCCACGTCCACTAACCAGGGGATGTCATTCAAGTTTTTTTTTAACCTCAAAGCGATTAGATGACATGTAAAAGGTATGGATACACTGATGATAGCATCATAACGGCTATGCGAACATAACTGGTTAGCACATCGAAATGCCTGGAAAAACCAAATACATGCATAGTCGGGCCAATATATTTTTTTCCATGTTACATCATGCAGGCACTTCAGTATACGAATCAAAATTGCGGAAAGAAAAGAACGAGCATGACTATTGGAGTCTTTGTTAATCTTCTCCTTGCTCGCAGCAATGTGTTTAATTGGAGATCCTATTTTCCCCCGCAATCTTTCAGATAAACCACCTCCTACGCGGTATACATTTACCCCTTGAATGTTAGCTTGCCGCGGTAATCCTGGGTGCCAACCGCAGAGAACATCAATATGATGTTCTTCTTGTGCCCATATTTCAGCGATTGCTGACCATCTGAAGGCGCGTGCAGAGATAATTGGTGTATATGCGTTGGTAATAATCAGAATGTTCATAATAAATTATACTGCAGGCCGTAACCGGGGGAGATTGGTACTTTGCGAGCTTCTGAATCGATCAGATTATTAAAGAGATCAATAGGTTTTAGTATCAAATGGCCGGTTGTGAAGTCAATGATAGTGATGTCTCGGCCTTTAAAGCTTACAAGTCGATAAACGGGATCACCATATCCATGATGTACACCGGCAAAACCGTCTTTTTGAAAATATAGACATTCACAATTAGCCTGCTCAGGAAGCTGAAAAAGACTTAAATCAAGCCGTCCCGGTTCTCTACTTTCAGCCAACTGTGGCCCGTAATGAGCGCTTACCGAGCGGTATTGATTTCTTAAATCGGAAAGAGGTGTATAAAGATATGTTCCCGGGTCAACAGCTATATCTTTTAAATCTATCTGCAACTCAATGGAAAGCTGATCATTATGAGCATGCCCTCCGAACCCATTTTGGCCGACAGGTCCACAACGGATTAGTAAATAGAATTGATCATTACGGTAGATATAGATACCAAAATTCGGGTAGCTAATTAATTCGAGGGTATCAAAGAAATGCTCGTCGGTTATCTTAAAGCTTGCCACCTGTTTTTGGAGTGAATTTACCCTTTCCGACTGAATAATTAAATCATGCATGATCTTGCCGCTACCAATCCTTACGTGTTTTGCAGATGGCTTTGCACCATTTCTTTGACATGAAGAAAGCCGGATACCACCTATTATTTTTTGAATCAGTTCAGTTTCAATAAAAGAATTACCCGTGAATTGTGCAAATTCTTTTCTATTAAACAATCCGTTAATAGCAGCTACCAGAGAACGATGATCAAGAAAATCTTCTTCGATGTAGTCGCTTTGATCGGGCAGATGATTATAACCCTTTAAATTTGCATATTTTTCTTTGGCACAGGCTACAGTTGTTTTTCGGAAAATGGGTTGAATTTTGACAAAGCGTCCGCTGTCGTTATCGCCGATCTGGGGGATATGGTTGTTCGGCTTTGTTATGTGCATGGTAAATTCCGCCATCTTCTCAAGGCACTCAAAATACCACTCAGGGAAAGGAGATTCACAGATAGTGAAATCATTAAATTTACCCTTAATTGGCAACTGATAAAAAGATAAGGGCGCTGGCTTGAGGGCAGGTTTTACCCTGATGAGCTTGCAGTCATAACTTTTAAGCGCTCTGGATTTCTCCTCCGGCAGTCCCAGGACAAGAGCCGTGGCGTAAATAACCATTTCAGCTGAAAGCCGGTGGTAACTCGTAGATGCCTCAAAATTGCCTCCATCAGGATGAAACTGATTTTCAACCTCGTTTATCAGCTCCTGCACGGCAAAGGCAAGCCATGCGTCAATCTCCGGTGTTTGCGGCAGATACGCTGTGACAAACAAAAGCCCCGCAATATCTGACAAATAGTGATTACTCCGATGTTCCTCATTCCATTCCAGATTATTTATAATATGCAGTCCATGTTCATATACGCTCCGCTTGAACACTTCCAGAAATTCCCGGTCAAATTCAGCTCCGCATGCGCAAAACAGATCATAAGCCGCCAGCCAGTTGGCGACTCGAATCCCCACATCCATAGTGCATGCCCAGTTCACGCCAAATCGGGGCGGATTAGTGGCGATGAAAGCAAGGATCTGACTACGAAACTCCTGCGCATACCGCTCAGGCGATTCCAATTGATTTGTTTTACTTTTCTGATTCTCAAATTCTGTTTCCTGCCCGTGTTCCTGGCTTTGAACTTTCGGCTTTGCCTGCCCCGTGAAATCCGAAGGCCATTTCTCTGGGGAGCTTTGAGCCGCAAGCGCATAAGCATACGCAAGTTGCGGCAGATGCTGCATCCTTGCCAGTTCCCACGGAACTTTGACATCCACGCCCAGCTTATGCCCATAGCGGATATCCTTGTGCCAGGTAGATTCCGACCAGCGGTAACCGGATTTGAAATCCAGATACCAGTCGATGGGGGAATAAGTTTTGGGTTTTGAGTTTTGGGTTTTGAGTTGATTGCAAAAAATCAGCTTCCAGATACGCTTTGATTCTTCAAGATTTGCAGAATTTATCCGCCCTTCAAGCCATTTTCCTTCTGGATCGGCCTGTATTGAACTTCCCATATCATATCGGTATCCTTCCAGCCCCCGACAATACATGCCATGTTTTACCTGTACCCACCCGGAACCAAGAAGATCGAATCGGTGGTCAAGGTAATGTTTTGTTAGCCCAGGAATGGTTTCTGCATGGGGCAGGAGATGCTCTGGCACAAGTTTTGGAAAACAAGAAAAAAACTTTCCATTTGGATACTCAGCCGCATAAGAAGAGACTTTACAGTCCTTGCGGCGAAGGCAAGTTTCAGAGGCCATCCGCTTAATCTTACCGGCAGCTTTCCTAACCGTCACATGAGGCGGCAAAGTGAGGGCTTTATGGATGTAATGTTTGAACATATCTTCCTATCCAGCTTTCACGGATTATTAGTAGCTGGCACAACAAAATGTATCTTAATGACATATTTTGTCATATATAATACGATGAGCAGTGTAATAAAATATGCAATTGCCTGCGCCACTGCCGCGCCTATTGCCCCGTATGAAGTAATAAAGAAATAACTCAAAATAAGAGAACATGGGACTGAAATGCTAACAGAAAGGAAGTTAAATCTCATCTTACCCAACCCTAAAATAGCAACGCCCAACAAAGCATAACAACTCCAGAAAAAATATTTTAACACCAATATACGAAAATAAAGTCCAGCAGAGGCATAATTATTACCATATACAATTTTAATAAATGGCGGAACAATCATAAATGCGGCAATGCTTACACCTAAGGCGAGCAATATCATAAGCTTCTCATATTTTTTCAGAACCCTTAAAAATTCCTTCTTATCATCACTTTTTTCAGAAAAATAAGGTGTGGCAATAGACTGAACTGTGGAAGTTATATAATTTAATCCAATTATAAAAATGGTCGCAAGTCCGTAGTAACCAAAGATTACTCTATCTTTTATAAGATAATTAAGCATAAAAATATCCACAAATTGTCCAACTGTTGCAATTACGTTCGCGGCTGCACTCCATTTAGCAAAAAAAAAGCTTTGGTGGAAAACCGCTTTTACTTTTACTTTGAATTTGACGACCAAACTATCTTTAACCAGATTAAACAATGGCATCAATGCGATATATCCGATAAATATTGTTGAAAGAATAAAGCCAATTAAACCATAAAAATAGGTTGCGGGGATTAAAATTATAAATCCGAACATACGTATAAACACTTGCACCCTGGCCATAAGCTGTATCTTTTTAAGCGCCTGCAAATAGACCATAATCAGAGAAGTATAAACCAAGGCGGGAATAACCAGCATATAGAGAGGAAGCCATTTGTTAATTGTCTTATCCGGTGATAAGAGCCCGAATTTTGCCAAGCAGACAAAGCCTGCAAGGACAAGCAAGATGGGAACAATAGTATAATAAAAATTTTGCTTAAATATGAATGCTCTTTCTTCCGAAGATCTCTTTTCTGAACAGAGTTTTAAAATTGCTGTATTAAAACCAAAACCTGCTAAGATTGCACCAACTCCAATAAATGACTGTATCGCTTTAATTTGGCCCAATTCTATTGGCGTCAGAAATTTGGCAACCAGCAGTTGTGAACCAAAACCAAGAAATCCGATAATAAAATTGGCGGAAAGGAGATGAAAAAAGCCTTTTTTTTTAATATTCGTCAATAATTGTAAGATCGGTTTTAAACTGACGGTTGGGAAACAATTATTTGATTTTAACATAATAAGAATACATGTGATCAAAAATTGGCAGTTTGTTTACAGGAGGATATTCATCAATCAAGGTCATGCTTTTCCCAAAGACACGGCCAGCTAAAAGGATGTTTCTAAATGGATTGAACATGCCTCCTGATGTCCAATATCTATCAACCAATTTAAAATTATTTTTGGCAAGGTATCTATCTAAAAACTGTTTTGAAAAAAAGTTCAAATGTTGCGGAGGACTATACATCCACCATCTAACTGATGTAAACCTATCAATTATCCATTGCTTAACACATTCATAGGTTGGAATCATAATAACCACTACCCCCCCCGGAGATACCATATTCGAAAGTTTGTCTAAAAAGGTTAAGGGTTCCAATAAATGCTCAAGCAGGGCGTAACATGTAACAACATCATATTGTTTATCAAAATTTATATTTTCTACAAAATCTTGATATACCGTTAAACTCCTACCCTTGGCTATTTCTGCTGAATTTTCTGATAATTCCACACCTTCTCGATCTAAGTTATCAGGAAAATGCATCAAGAAATCACCGGTTCTGCATCCTATATCTAATACTGATAAAACTTTTCTGTTTAATATTTTTTCAATTCTCTGAACCTGTCTTGTCCAATAAAAATTCTTTTTAAAACTTGCTACTTCTTTATTATGCTTAGTGCTATACTTATCGTACACATCTTCGATATCAACATCATGTTCTTTAATGTCGAAAAATCTGCATTTGCATTGCTTGCACTGATATAAAGTGTATTCATAGTTTACATACGGGCTTTGTATTTTTTTGCCTGAAATGGTTTGGCTACTGCAAAATTTACAGTTCATATAGATATCCTGACATATTTTACGATTACTTCAAAATCATCCTCTATTTTTAATGAACTACCCCGCCGCAAGCAGCGGGGTATCATCAAAAGCATTGAACTCCCCAAGGGACGGGGGGAATATAACCCTTGCGAGATTAAATTTCTTAATCTCTAAGTTGTTTACAATACTCTTTTATAAGATTATCATGATTAAATTTTGGGACCCATCCTATATTTTTAATTTTGGTATTTTGGGCTACTACTTTGTTTTTAATATTCCCTACAGCGTTTATCTTTTTAGTAACCAATTCTATTTCCAATCCAAGCTCTGAGAAAATCTTTTGTACGAAATCTTTAAGGAGTATCGCCTCACCCATCCCTAAATTGTAAACCTCACCATCGTTGTTATTTTCAATAACTTTCATAAAACCCGTATAAACATCATTTATTAGTAAAAAATCCCTATAAGAATTCAGATCACCCAGTTCAATTTTTTTTGTCTTCCCTCTTAAGGCTAATTTTACTTGCTTTGTCAAATTTCCAACAAATAATCTCTCGCTCAAGTTCGATGCAACAACATTAAACAATCTAATATAATTTGCTTTTACTCGAAAAGCATTAACATAATATTGAAATAAACTATGTTGCATCAGTTTTGTTAGCCCATACATACTTTGTGGTTTTTCTACGCAAGATTCAATATAGTTATCCTGTACACCATATTCTGCCGCACTACCTATCAAGGTCACCTTTCCATTAAATTTTGTTTCAATAACAGCATCGAAAAGATTTTTAGAGACTAATACATTAACTTTATAACTCTCATAATAATTATTAGTAAAAATCCCTGCAAAATTTATTATTATCTCAGCTTTAGATTCAACAATTTTGTTTTTTATAGAATCGACATTGTAAACACAATTAATCCCTCTACCGCTTGATAGTTGAACTACCATATTGCCTTCATTTTTTAGCCTGTTTATAAAATACGTAGCAATTGCGCTACTCGCTCCTAATATTAAATAATTCTTCATTACTCAAACCCTCATGGAAAAATCTAGTTTTTCTATATCCTCACTCGCTTTCTCATAATCCTCAGGCCTTCCGATATCAAGCCAATAGCCATCGTATGGATAGACCTTTATCGGTTGTTTTTTATCTAACAACGTGAGCATCAGATCATCAAAACCAAAAGGTTCGTTATTCGGGACAAAATCAAGGACATTTTTATTGAATACGTAAACACCCATACTAACATTTAATGTTTGTTCGGGTTTCTCTCTGAAGCCTATTGCAATATTCTTGGCCTTATCAATATCTATAACTCCAAAATCTGTCTTATGATTTCTTTTATATGTTGCGACTGTAAGCAATTCTTTATTTTTCAGGTGATAATCATAAAATTTTTTAAAATCAAAATCCGTTAAAAGATCTCCATTCATAACAAAAAAATTTTTAGGCAAATTTTTTATTAATTTGATGGGCGCGACAGTACTTAAGGGTTTATCTTCAAAAGAATATTCAATCTTCACACCCCATTTGGAACCATTGCCAAAATATGCCATAATTAACTCAGCCAAGTGGTTCACACACAATGTAAGATCTGTAATACCGTATTTTTTTAGTCTTCCAATTAAAATTTCCAGGATGGCCTTGTCGCCTATTGGCACAAGTGGTTTTGGTATTATAGTGGTATAAGGCTTCAATCTTGTCCCCTTGCCGCCTGCAAGTATTACTGCTTTCATATTATCTCTTTTATTTTCTAAATATTATATATGTCTGGTTTATAAAATCTTACATTCTGCTGGTTACTGAACCATTTGATAGTTTCTTTTAGACCTTCCTCTAATGTGTATTCTTGGCGCCATGCCGTCAATTCTTTGATTTTTCTTGTGTCTGCCCACAATCTTTCCACTTCGCTTTCTTCGGGTCTTAACCTGTTTTCGTCTGTTATTATTTCTATCTCTGTCTTCAATAACTTTGCAATTAACTCTACTAAATTCTTTATTGAAATCTCAGTATTATTTCCGACATTTAATACTTTGCCAAGAGAATTATCCGATTCAGCTATCTTTATAAATCCTTCCGCCGTATCTTTTACATACGTAAAATCTCTTGTAGGATGCAGAGACCCTATTTTTATTTTCTTTTTCCCGGATTTAACTTGTGTGATAATTGTAGGAATTACCGCTCTTGCAGATTGCCTTGGCCCATAGGTGTTAAAAGGCCTGATTACAGCCACGGGTAAATTGAAAGATCGATAAAAAGATAAAGCAAGAAAATCAGCGCCAGACTTTGTGGCAGAATAAGGCGATTGCGGATTTATGGGATGTTCTTCAGTAATAGGGACAAATTGAGCAGTACCATAAACTTCACTCGTGGAGGTGTGAATAATTTTCTCAACATCTAAATCCCTTGCTGCCTGCAAAATATTTAGTGTACCCTTAACATTTGTGTCGACATAGGTGTCAGGAGAATGATAGGAGTAGGGGATGCCGATTAGCGCTGCCAGATGAAAAACAACATCTATATTTTTCATTGCTTCTTTAACGCCGTTGGGGTCTCTTACATCACCTGAAAAAACTTCTATGGAGTCTTTAATATTTTTATCAACATAATCCAGCCAGCCCCATCTGTTAAAAGAATTATAATGCACAAATGCTCGCACGCTGCATCCCTTTTTTACAAGTTCTTCTACAAGATGGGTTCCTATAAACCCGCCTGCTCCGGTAACAAGGACTTTTTTATTTGATAGATTCATTTATTTGTTTCCTTCAGAATAGATTTGTAAAAACTTATCATTTTATAAGCATTGTTTTCAATATAAACACTTTTTACTTTATTCTTGTATTTATCAATATTTAACAGAACATTTTTAGTTTTCTCATACAGATCATCAAAATCTCTGGTTTTAAACAAAACCACTCCTTCTGGTCTTGGAACGCAGTCACTGGCTATAACTGGGGTTCCAACGTACAAAGATTCTAAAACCGACAGAGAATTCCCATCAGTATTTGTAGCCCTTATAACTAAATTACTATGCTTCCATAGGCTTGAAGCTTCTTTTAGAGGATTAGTGATAAAGATAAATCTATCCGAGATATTAAGCCTCATGATTTCCTCTTTAAGTTTAAAAAAATAATTATTATCTCCAATTTCAGGCAATAAAAAACAAAATGCAACATCTATATTTTCGTTAGACAACCTTGCTGTTAGTTTAATTAATATGTCTATGCCATACAGATCTATACCCTGGTGAAAAGAAATTTGGAATGCGTTTGAAGAAAGTAAGAAAGTATGTTTCTGACAAAGTTGTATAATCTTGCTTTGTTCATCAAGATCAGGAATTTCTAAAGGAGGAATAAATTCTGGAATCACAACTATTTTGGATTTATTTTCGACTATCTGCTCAGCAAGCGCATAACATTTTTGACTGTCTACAATGATATAATTTATTGTATTTATAAATTTAATTGTTAATCTCTGCATAAATCTTGGAGCTTTATTTATCTCATCTAAAAATCTCTCATTATGAAATGATAGAATAGTGAAATGCCTAAATCCCAAAATGTAATATATAAATATGTTTTTCCAGCCAAAATTATGAAAATGCAGAATTTCTTTCTTTTGAAAGAATAAGTAAATTATTGCTTTTTTCCAAGCCATCACCTTAATTCCATTGTTTATTTTTTCTTTGTTAATCTCCTTTGAAACATCAATTATTACATTTTCCATTCCTTCTTTATCTAAATATTCTTTCAATCTTTGTAGATGAATCGAAATGCCACCAATAGGCGGAGGATAAATACCTATATTTATAATCTTTTTCATTCTTCTCTTTAACTGGTCACTCCAAATGTTACTTTCGTTGTCTCAATCATAGATTCCAATTCAATCGGCCAGCCCTTGTTTTCTTCATTCAAGCATCTATACAGCTCTTCCAGTTCCTCAAGCTGTCCTTTGTCCGGTGTCTGCGAATTGATATCCGCCACCTTTACGCCGCAGCCTTTGATCGATTTATAATCATCCACGATAATGGACTTCTCATCAAAATGGACCTCGAGACATTCCTTGGGAAACTCTTTTGAACCAACGGCAAAATAGTCGAGCGAGGCAACCGAACCGTCTTCATATTCCAATATAATGCTTTTATTATCTGAGGTGCTTATGCTTTCTGTTGCCGGACTCAAACCGGCGCTTGAATAGGCTCTGACCGGACTGTCCACAAGATAGGAGAAGAGATCAATTATATGACACGCCTCGCCGATAATCCTTCCGCCGCCTTCTTCGGAATGTACCCAGTAATCCAGGGGGATATATCCCGCATTCATCCGATAATGAATAAAAATGGGATTAATACGTTTATCTGTATGTTTTTTTACTTCCTTTGCATACTTTGAAAAACGGCGGTTGAAACCAACCATTAAAATTGGGAGCCGGGAGTCGGGAGTCGGGAGTCGGGAGTCGAAAAAATTCCTGATGTTTTCAAGCTCCGCCTTTGTGGCGCAGAGCGGTTTTTCCACAAAGGTGTGTTTGCCTGCCTGAAGTGATTTCAGAACCATTTTTCCGTGAAGGTTGTGCCGGGTGCAGATCATGACAAGATCAATCTCGGGATTCGAAAGAATCTCATGATAGTCTGTTGTGGAATATTCTGCTCCAAATTTTGTGGCTGCTGCTCTGGCATTTGCGCCTGTTCGGCTACAAATCGCTCTGATCTCGTATTTGCCTGAAAGTTTTTGAAGATTGGGAAGGTGCATTCCCATGGCAAAACCGCCTGCGCCTATAAGACCGACCCTGACCTGCTTTAAACCTGTTTTTTTATCTGTCACATTTTGTATTGCCAGTTTTCGCGGCTGGCTTGCAAGGACTTTAATGTCATCATGTAGGTCGTCTCCATAATCAAGAACTACCATAAGCGGACGATCAGGTTTCTGCAGCGAGGCAAATGCCTTTTCAACCTCCATGATCGGATATGCTGCCTCAATCAGTTGAGCGACATTGATCCTTTTTTTTGCAAGAAGGCGGAGATACTCCTCCATGTTCCGGTTTTCTGTCCATCGGACATAGGCATAAGGGTAATCAAGTCCGCGCTCTTCATAGTCTGCGTCATATCTGCCAGGGCCGTATGAGGTGGAGATCAGAAAATCGAGTTCCTTTTTATACATATCTTCGCGTTTGAGTTCTGTCCCCCATACCCCGACCATGACAAGCCGCCCTTTCTTTCGGCACATAGCAAAGGCATCGGATAATGCCTGCGAATTGTTTGTGGCTGCACAAAAAAGGACAATGTCCGCCCCATGACCACCGGTATAATGGATTACCTCTTTTATCACATCGCATTCAGAGGGATTGAACACGGCTTCCGCTCCCATTTCACGGGCAAGGTCAAGACGCTTTTTATCAAGATCAACGGCAAGGACTCTTGCCCCGGAGGCAGCCAGCATCTGCAGGGCAATCTGTCCCAGGATGCCGGCGCCGAAGACAACCACAAACTCGCCAAGAGCAGCCTGAGCCCTGCGAACACCTTGCATGGCGATCCCGCCCAGTGTAACCGTTGAGGCCGGTTCAAAATCGAGACCATCCGGGATGCGCATAACCAGGTTTCGGGGCACATCCACATATTCCGCATGATTGGCAATTCCTGCTCCAGCCGCGGCCACTCGGTCACCGGGTTTAAAATCCGTCGCCCCCTTACCGACCGCTATAACTATTCCTGAAAGAGAATAACCCGTGGGAGAACCGGATTGCAATTTGCCTGTAACCTTGGCGTAAGTCCTGGCTATCCCCTCGCTCCTGACCATGTTAAGGACTTTCTTCACATTTTCCGGCTGTTCCAGAGCACGTCGGATAAGGGATTTTCCGCTGCCAAACACCCCTAAAAGCTCCGTTCCTGCGGAAATGCATGAGTTTACCACCTTAATAAACACCGAACCCGGCGAAACCACCGGAGCAGGAACCTCCTCCGGCAAAACACGACCTTTTTTGATTAATGCCTGAATCATATTAAATTCTCCGCAAATATCGCTTTAATAGGTTTAACAACCCTTGCCGATGTCTTTCCGTCCCAAAACAAAGGAGGAGTCTTGCAATTTTTTCCCATTACATCTTCCAGATCATCTTCAATTCTTTCCGGCGTGGTCAATTTGTTTGTTCCTTCTGTTATTGTCACCGGCCGTTCTGTATTGGAACGCAGGGTCAGGCAGGGAATCTTCAGGTATGTTGTTTCTTCCTGAATCCCGCCGGAGTCGGTGATCACGAATTTACAGCCGAATATCAGTTTCATAAAGGCCTTATATCCAAGGGGGTCTGTCAGAATAATTCCAGGAGCATCATTGAGGCGGTCGTAAAGCCCGAATTCACGCAGATTTTTTGCGGTGCGTGGATGAATCGGAAATACAAGAGCGGTTTGTTTTGCTATCCTCACAAGCGCCTGACACAGACGGGACAGAACTTCTGGAGTGTCCACATTGGACGGCCGGTGCAGGGTGACCACACCATAATTTTTATCGGCAAGTCCCATGTCTTTTCGTATAGTTTCTTTCCGGATTGCAGGCGTCATCATTACCAGAGAATCAATCATGATGTTGCCTACCATGGTAATCTTTTCAGGAGCAATGCCTTCACGTATGAGATTTGCATCCGCGTCAGGAGAAGGAGTCCACAAATAATCGGCAATGGAATCTGTAACGATCCTGTTTATCTCCTCCGGCATTGTCTTATCAAAAGAACGAAGTCCCGCCTCAAGATGGGCAACCTTGATCCCCAGCTTGACCGCAGCCAGTGTGCAGGCAACAGTTGAATTAACGTCACCGACAACGACCAACAAGTCGGGCTTACTATCTATAAGAACCTTCTCATACGCAATCATCACGCCGCCGGTCTGCTCCGCGTGTGTACCGCTTCCAACATTGAGATGGACATGTGGCGTCTGGAGATTCAGATCCCTGAAAAAAGCTTCCGACATGTTCAGGTCATAATGCTGACCAGTGTGTACGATTATTGGATCCGCCCAGAGTTCCTTTGTAAGCGCATGATAAAGCGGAGCTATTTTCATGAAGTTGGGACGGGCAGCCGCTATTAAATGGATTATCTTTTTAATAGAATTCATCTCAGATTTCGATAAAATATATTAGTTTGGACCAATAATTCATAAACCTTTCAAGGTAATAGTGCGCTTTTGGTTATCAGATTCAGTGATATCGCACTTCCGTGACAAAATGCAATAGAGCAAAGCAGGATGTGAATTATACAACCCTAATATGTCGTATTTATCCTTGAAATAGTATGCAAGATTACTGCCCAGTAGGCCGCTTACACCGGTAATTAACATTTTGTTTTTATTTCTTATCATTTAACCTCAGACAATAGTCGAAACCACGGATTAACACGGATATTCACGAATGGAATCTTTAAAACTTTATTTTTCACCGCAGAGGCCGGTAGAACGCGGAGGAAAAACTTTAGTTTTACGGTTTCTTCTCTGCTCTCCAAATATCCTTTTCTCCGCTTAAATTTCAAGGCTTACTTTAAACTCTTCCCCAATC
>JAUWLP010000135.1 GCA_030613575.1 Desulfobacteraceae bacterium | reverse complement strand
GTACGCCTCATTCCTCAGGATTTGCGCGCCTTGAATTTGGAGCTTTTTACTTTGCCGTCTAATTTCGACTTTTTACGAGATTGTCAAAGATTAGCATAATAATATTAATCATAAATGAAGCTCATTTGAAATAGATTTATTTAAAAGAACTATACTTTTACGAAAATCTTTTATTTCTTGTTATTGACATGGGTATTCAAGCAGGATAAAAAAATTTTAAAATGTTTGATTGGGGTTGAAGGCGCGTATGAATATAACAAAAAAAATTAAACTATTATTGCAGGAAGCAGAATTTTATCATACCCAGGGCTTGTTGAATGAGGCCATGGAAAAATATAATAACGCAACTAAACTTATCCGGAGCAATGAACAGCTGAAGAGCAAACAAAACCTGACAAATGGAATCTCAAAAAAAATTCTCGCCTTGAAAAAGGATATAATCAAGATCGAAAAGGCACCGAAAAAACCTGAAGTCTCTGCAAAGGTGCAGGACCTGATAAAAAAAATGTATTCATTTTCACCTTACAAAAACGAAGATTTAAAAGCACTTGACGGCGCCATAGCCCTGGCAAAGTTCGGCCAGTTAAAAAGAGCCATAACAGAATTTAACGAACTAATAAAAAAAGATTCACTGCGTGTTGTTGCCGCCAAGAGTATGCTAAGGTGTCATATGGCGCTTTCATCAATGGATGAAGCTGTTACCCAGTATGAGCAATGGATTTCAGACGATATCTTTTCAACGATTCAGTTGGATAAATTACATGTTTTTCTTAAAAACATCTTAAAAAAAGAGGGTATTGACAAAAAGCTCCCAAGGAGAAAAGCACCAACAGACAACCTGGAGCCTGTTATCACAATACCTGGGACTGATGCGGTTCAGGTTAAGGGACCTGAAATCGAAGATGATGATGCTCTTGATATCAACTCCATCGGGATAACCATTGATAGCGGACCCCAAAAGGAACAGGTAGTTGAATTTAAAGTAAGATTCCAATTAGGGAATGTGGTCACTCTGCTTATTTCAATCAGGGACAAAGATTTAATAGAAATTTTTAAAGTTGGCGATATTATTAATGATATTCAGTATTATTCTACTGCTGCTCTATTTAGTGGTTCCGGTATAATTGTCTCGGCAAGAGAAATCAAAGTCGGTCCTTTGCGGGGAGATTATTGCGTGGATATCGAGATTGTATTAAATTAAATATTATGAAACAAGAAAGACCTTGAAGAAATTGAGAAATATTTGTAAAATAGATTTTTAATTTCATATTGGATTGGTTTAACACATCTTAATCTTTTGACTTGGGACTGATTATATATGGCTATTTTTAATATAAAAAAAAGAGAGTTGGAATGTAAAATCGTATATTACGGACCTGGAAGATCTGGCAAAACAACTAATATGGAGTATATTTACAAGACATATAAGAAACAGGTTGTCGGCGAGATGGTCTCTGTTGACACAGAGGGTGATCGAACCCTTTTTTTCGATTTTCTTCCCATGGGGCTTGGACAAATAAAAGGCTTTGATATCAGGGTCCAGGTTTATACTGTTCCCGGTCAGGTTCAATACAAATCCACCAGAAAACTGGTTTTAAAGGGCGTGGACGGGGTAATTTTTGTTGCCGATTCGCTGGCGATCAGACGCAAGAAAAACATGCTGTCCTTAAAGGATCTGCAACATAATTTGAAAGAGTACGGCATAAACATCTTAAAAATTCCACTAATTATGCAGCACAACAAAAGGGATATTGCAGGGCAGGACGTTCCTGTGATGACTATAGAGCAAATGGAAAGGGATTTAAACAGGCAGCTTAAGGTGCATTCTTTTCCTGCCAGTGCTATTACCGGTGAAGGTGTTGGTGCAACCTTAAAGGAATGCCTCAAGTTAACATTGTTATCATTAAAAAAACAATTTAAATCCGGATAGAAGATCCATGAACAATTTTGTTCTGGCAGGCAATCTTAATTTTTTAAGTCTGGGGGATATCTTACAACTCCTCGGCTCAAATGCCAGTACTGGCGTTTTGCGCATTACCAGCAAGTACGCTCAAGATTTGGGGTTAATATATTTCTTCAACGGCAACCCCGTTAATGCCTCAGTAGGATCATTGGCCGGTCTTGATGCTGTCAATTCACTTTTTGGATGGCTTGATGGGGATTTTGAATTCATTGAAGAAAAAGTTGCCGGTGAAAATGTCATCAAAAAGAGTCGTATGCAAATTATTCTTGACTGTTTAAGAATGCTGGATGATGGACAGATTGAACAGTTAGGGCCGGTAACATTTACAAAAAAGTCATCACATCCTTTGGACAAGTTGTCAAATCTGCCGATTATCAGAGGACCGCTCATCGATTACACATACGTTGTTGATGAAGAAGAGGTTCAGGCCGGCAACAAAATCGTGATAGAGGGAAAACATGGCGGTTGGTTATGGGTTATTCTTGAAGGAACTGCAGAAATTATCAGAGAAACCCCCCGGGGGCCTTTGAAACTACTCAGAATTGGTGAAGGAGCATTTATTGGAAGTATAGCCTCATTTTTATTATTAGAGGGAAGTGTTCGCAGCGCTGCAATCATGGCGGTTAATAATGTTCTGCTTGGTGTGCTCGATTCGCGACGACTTTCCGTCGATTTTTTGCGAATGTCCAATCAATTCAGAAATCTTGCAATCAGCCTCGATAGAAGGTTAAAACAGGTAACCAATATGGCGGTTGACATGAATTTAAACAATATTAAAGTAGAAGAATTTATCAACGGCAAAAAGCAGGTGATTGCACAGGGTGAGAATGTGGAAAGTTTATTCACAATTACAGAAGGTGAAGCTCATGTTGGCCGGAATACTGAAAGTGGTTATGTGCCGCTGGCAAATCTTTATCCGGGTGATTTCTTTGGTCATGTTCCGTTTCTTGATATGGGACAAGAACCATATTCCGCTTCGGTTTTCGGATCAAAAGATCTCAAGATAAGTGAAATGGGCCCTGACATTCTGGGGCAAGAATATAATCAGCTTTCGTCCACATTTAAAAATTTTATGGAACACCTTGCAACCTGCATATTAGTAACATCCATGTTGGTTTGTGAATTTCGGAAAAACGCGGAAAATAAAAAACCGGAAAAATTTTAATAATGGGTGAAAACCATGACTACAAAAGATAGAAGAAACCATTCAAGAATCAATGCCCTTAATCTCATATCGTATAATTGTATTGATGAAACTGGCCAGACTGTAGGGCAGGGAATGGGAAGGACTTTGAATGTAAGTGAAGACGGAATTCTTCTTGAAACGCACGTTCTAATCGACCCGAAATATACTGTGGCACTGGCAATAGGTCTGGAAGACGATATGATCAATATCAAAGGAAAGGTTGTTTATTCCAAGCCAGGTGAAGAAGAAAGATTTGAATCCGGAATTGAGTTCATTAAAACAACCGAATCGGCACTCGAAATTTTAAAAAGATATATCGAAGCTTTCAGAGAACAGCAATGAAGATCGGCGTTATATCCAAAGGTTAAAGATTCATGGTGCAAACAGTAATCGAAACCGATTTTAAAAATTTAAATCTATTAAAAAGGGGAAAAGTACGGGATATATACGATCTTGGTGACAAACTTTTAATGGTTGCTACAGATCGAATTTCTGCGTTTGACGTTATCATGCCTGATCCCATCCCGGGAAAAGGAAAAATATTGACTCAAATTTCCCTTTTCTGGTTTGAAATAATGGAGTCTCTTTTGCCCCATCATGTGATCTCCGAAAACGTTGATGACTTTCCAGAGATTTGCAAACCTTATACCGAAATTTTGCGTGACCGGAGCATGCTGGTTAAAAAAGCAGAACCGCTTCCCATTGAATGTGTTGTCAGGGGGTATATATCCGGGTCCGGCTGGAAAGATTACCAGGCAACCGGAAGCATATGCGGAATAAAACTACCCCAAGGTCTGAAAGAATCAGACAAATTACCTGAACCTTTATTTACGCCTTCAACCAAGGAAGAGATAGGCCTTCATGACGTCAACATTGATTTCGATATGGTTAATAATAAAATTGGGGAAATCCTTGCAGACAAGGTCAGAAAACTCAGTCTTGCAATTTACAGAAAGGGTGCCGATTTGGCTTATGAAAAGGGCATAATCATTGCTGATACAAAATTTGAATTTGGCCTCTTTGAAAACAACCTCATTCTTATCGATGAAGTGCTGACCCCGGATTCATCAAGGTTCTGGCCAAAAGAATCGTACAAACCGGATGGTGCACAAAAGAGCTTCGACAAGCAATATCTCAGAGACTACCTGATCTCCATAAACTGGCACAAAAAGCCGCCGGGGCCTTCGCTTCCCCAAAGTGTTATCCGTAATACACGCTCTAAATACCTGGAAGCTTTAAATCAACTTACCGACGCAAGTCATGCGCTTTAAACAAAAGATCATAAAGCTGCCCCTGATCGATTCCAAGGACGACTCCTTTCGCATCACAACCCAAAAAAACATCGATCATCTGATGGACTCTATTGATAATATGGGGTTGTTAAACCTTCCTTTATTAATAGAAAAAAGTTCGGGATATAAAATTGTATGCGGTTTTCGCAGAATTGAAGCCTGCCGACAACTGGACTGGTCTGATATTGAAGTTAGGATACTCGATTCTGATACAAAAAGGCTTGAATGTATAAAGTATGCAATCACTGACAACTCTCTTCAAAGGCCTCTTAACCTGATCGAACAGTCAAGATCGATTAACATGCTTTGCGACTTTTTCAAAGATTTTAGCAGTCTGGGCAAAGAACTGTCGGACATGGGTTTGCCTGATAATCAATCAATTATAAAAAAAATTAATGAACTCTGTCATCTTCCCGGATCTGTTCAAAACGGCATTCTTTCAAATACTATTTCTTTGATCATGGCTTTGGAACTCGGAAGGCTGCAACAAGAAGCCGGAGAAGGTTTTGCAAAACTTTTTGAGACACTTAAACTAAGCCTGAATAAACAAAGGGAAATATTAACCCTGGTTAAAGAGATTTCGCTTCGCGAAGATATTTCCATCCTGAAAGTGATAGAAAATAATATTTTGCAAAAGATCTTAACTAACGAAGATCTTGATAGAAATCAAAAAATTCGCAAGATAAGAACCTATTTGAAACAGCGGCGTTTTCCTGTTATAACAGCCGCTGAAAAAGAGTTTGAGAAACACTTGAAAAAACTTAAACTCGGAAACGGAATAAAACTTATTCCTCCGGATAATTTCGAAGGTAGCATCTATTTCCTGAAATTTTCCTTTAGAAATTTAATCGAACTCAAAGATCGTAAAGCGAGCTTTGATGCCTTCATCCAGAACCCCTCCCTTAGAAAAATTTTCGACCGGCTAACTTGACGTTCGATATTATTACCATATATAGTGTACCTATCTGTTTAAAACTACAATATGTTGTAAAAACATCCTCAACAGTGCTATTTTAGTAAAAATATTTGTCCATTTAAGAAAAAGACAGGTTTAAATATTTAAAGTATATTCCATTGGTTATGCTACTTATTTTCGCGGATCTTAGAAAACTAACGCTCGAAATGAAAAAAATGAATGAATTTGCTTGACTAAATAAAAAGCACCATTTATATAATGCTTAATTAAATAAATATGGTTCAGTAGAATATGGGGATAAAAGAGAGGAAAGAGCGAGAAAAAGAAAGAAGACGGCAACAGATAATGGTTGCTGCAAAAAGGGTTTTTTCCAGAAAAAGCTTCAACAAGGCAACCATGGAAGATATTGCTACGGAAGCGGAACTTAGCCCTGGCACCATTTACCTTTATTTCAAAAACAAAGAAGAGTTGTTCGCCTCTCTTTCCTTGAGAATCCTTCATTATATGAATGTCAGGTTGGAACAGGTGCATAACGAAAAGCATCAAAAACCTGAACAAAAAATAACGGCTTTAAAGGAAGCACTGTATGAAGTTTACGAGTTTGATCCCATTGTCCTTATTAACATGTTCCATCTTCAGTCGAGTGAAACACTGAAAAATTTATCGCCCAATTTGCTTTCGGATATTAAAGACTTATCACGAAGTTCATTCGGATCGATGGCCAAAATATTTGAAGAAGGAATAAAAAAAGGGGATTTTATTGACAGGCATCCGGTGGCGCTGGCTGACATTGTTTGGGCTTTGTTTTCAGGGGTTGTTCTGTGGGAGGAAAGTAAACGGTTGATCGACAGCCAAAAGGACTTCTTGAAATCGACCCTTGAAATTGCATTTGAAATCTTTAGCCGAGGCATAAGAACATACCCTGAACCAGCAAACTAAAATTAAGCTGAATCTGGATTGGCGCTTAATACAGTTTTATAATCGATAGAATAGGTTCCCAAGTTTTGAATTTCAATAGTGCGGTATTTTTTTAACACTTAGCCGGAAAGGGGGTGATAGAGCCGATTTGCTGTGGAGTAGAGGTATGAACTTATTCGTACTGAACTGCCGCATAATCAGTACCATTCCCCTTCTTCCATTTGCCATGGTCTATCGCAACCGGAGATTTTGAGGATGATTTGATGCCGCAAGGTTCCAGGCTCCGGTAATAAACCACGATCTTTTTAAACTTAAGGAGGTTTATAAATGCCAAAATATGCCAAAGGGTATAATCAACCGGTAGATAAGATTCCCGGACGAGGATGGGCCGTAATTTTATCCGGAACGACCATCAACTTATGTCTGGGGTGTCTGTACGCATGGTCAGTCTGGCTCAAGTACTTAACAAACGAAGCTTACATGGTGGCCCACGGGTGGCCTGGCGCACTCACCGCTGAGCAGGCCTCTAACCCCAAGTCATTATGTATTTTAATTTTCGCACTGCTCATGATTCCCGGCGGGAAGATTCAGGACAAATACGGTCCTAGTGTAGCCGGCACAATCGGCGCCGTATTCATGGGTGCTGGTTTACTTATAGCCGGATTTGCTCACTCTTACGCCGGAATCCTCTGGGGCTTCGGTGTGGGCGGCGGTATCGCCATGGGCATCGCCTATGCCGCTCCGGTCCCCGCAACAAGAAAGTGGGTCGGACCGCACCAGGTAGGTGTCATGATCGGAATTACGGTCGCTGGTTATGGAGGTGCAGCGTTCTATGTGTCCCCGCTCATCAAATGGCTTATCGTAAGCTACTCCCTCTCCGCCTCATTCATAGTGCTGGGTATTGCCTACCTGATTATCATCGGCATTGCCGCCGAGATTCTTGCATGGCCTGAAGAGGGATATGTGCCGCCTCAACCACCTGAGACGGAAACGACTAAAAAAGCAGCAGCAACTGTGGTGGACTGGACCGCTGGAGAGATGGCAGGGACCTGGCAGTTCTATTGTCTAATAGCCCTGTTTTGC
>JAUWLP010000148.1 GCA_030613575.1 Desulfobacteraceae bacterium | reverse complement strand
GATCCAAAATCGGAGCATGCTTATTGGTTATGGGGAGATTCTTTGTTGAGCCAAGGGCATTATAAAAAAGCGATTAACCTTTTCGAAAAGCATATGGCTGACAGCAAGGACGAGGATGTAATCTATTCCTATGGAAAATCTTTAATGGGGGCGGAACGTTATAAAGAAGCATTAAAACAATTTGAACGCATTATTAAAATTAAACCCGAATATTATAAAGTTTATCTGTCTTATGGTCAGCTTCTGGAAAAAATGAATGACAGCGAACTTGCTTTGCTGGCATACTTGAAGCATATCAATTTTGGTTACGATGTGCTTTCTGCAGATTTTGATTTTCAAAAAATACACAAAGAATATATCCTTCCTTTAATTAACACATTTAAGCCCAGCGATTATGTAAAACATTTTTACGCATCAGAAAAAGAGAATAAATTTTCAGAATCTCAACTCAGTATATTTTTAATTTTACTTGCTAAATACGATACCGTCAGTGAACATATTTCAAACATTATCAAAACGTATCAGGCAAACAAAGATGATAAAGAGAAAGAAGATTTCAATTTATTAATCTCTACAATAAAGTTGAGTGTCTGGTTGAAGTTATGCGAAGGGAACATGCATGACGTGTTGCGGTTAACGGACCTTTATATTGAATATATAAAATCATTGAAAAATATAGTGCAAAAAGAAAATGAAGTGTCTAATTTTTCCCTCAACCTTTTCAAGATTCAAATTAACTCGGATATTGATTCAAAAAATATAAGGAATATTTTACAGCGGTTTAAAGAACAGGAAGATGTTCCTTTCAGTGATATATTCTTTAAGATTTGGACCTGCCTAAACGAACCTGACTCTATCGAAGCACAGAGGTTTTTAAATGAGAAGGCAATTGCAGAAGTTGTCAAGGAACTAAATAATAAACGAAGCTCAGCCCATTTTATCTGTGATCTCTTATCTGGTTAGAGTCTTGTTGTATAAAAAAGAACCTTTCACAAACGGTGGTTACATAATAAGTGTTCCGATCTTTTCGGTGCTGTATCCTCCCAATGCTTGAACTCTCTTTTTGAACTCGGGAGAATTAATGGTTTCAAGCAGGATCCGGATGTTTTCGGATTCATAATATATTTCGGGGATAATCAGGTCATACTGTTCCGTGACAACCGGGATGAAATCGAGATTCAGGGCCTTTGCGGAGGCGTAAATTCCAAGGGCCACATCCACGGCGCCACTGAGCACGGCCACGGCCACCGACATATGGGTAAATTCTTCGTTCTCATATCCGTTGACACAAGAGGGATCGATGCCCAGCTTTGTTAAGCGAAAATCGAGAAGAATTCTTGTGCCGGAGCCTGCCTGGCGGTTAATGAAAGTGATATCATTGCGGCCAAGGTCCTCAATGCCGTTGATCGCCTTGGGATTTCCCTGAAGTACAATCCGCCCCTGATCCCGAAGAACAAGATTCACCAGTTTTACTTTGACATCGGGGAGATATTTTTTAACATAGGATATATTGTAAGAACCGTCCTGGGTATCCAGAAGATGTGATCCCGCCAAATGGCAAACCTTTTTTTTAATGGCCATCAGACCGCCCATGCTGCCCACATGGCTTGATGAGAGGGTAAGGTTTTTGTGTCCGAAGCGAATCTGATCTGCCAGAATGTCCAAGGTGTTGTCATGGCTTCCCACCACCACAACCGTATTTTTAATGGAGGAAAGAGGGCGCAACAGTTCAGCCGTGACAGGTTCATGAGGCGGTAACCCTTCTATGTTGTTCGGTACCCGGATAATACCGTCCGCTTCAGTTAGGGTGGTGATACCCCCTGCGGCACGGGGCAGGGGGGTTGCCACGCTCCGGTTGCCGACCGCTCCCAGCTTTACCCGCAAAAATTCTTCGACGCCGAGTTTTGAGGCAATCTTTTTTGTCGGCTCAACGTGAGCAGTTGCCCTTTGTTTTTCCGGTTGTCCCAGCATCAATGACAGTAACGGACCCACAAACTGTTCAAAGACAATTATTGCGGATACCGGGTACCCCGGAATACCAAAGATGGGTTTGTCTTTTATGGTGCCGATGATAACCGGCTTCCCGGGCATGATGGTAACGCCATGAACCAACACCCGGCCGAGGTCATCAATAACATTTCTGGTATAGTCTTCTGATCCTGCCGATGATCCGCCCACGGCCAGTACCATATCAAAATCACTGTTCACCGCATCGAAAATCGCTTTTTTTATTATTCCGGGATCATCGGTCAGCATTTCATGGCGGACAAAGGCACCGCCCCACGACTCGATCAGTTTGCCGAGAACAAAAGAATTTGTTTCAAGTACCTGACCCGGCTTAAGATCTTCAAGAGACGTTTCCCGCCAGTCCACCAGCTCGGACCCTGTGGGAATAACCAGTATTTTAGGTTTCTTGCTTAACGGGACGGCAAATATACCTCCTGAAAGAAGGGCTCCCACACAATAGGGTGTGATGACATGGTTATGCGGGAAGAGAAGCTCGGTTGCCACAATATCTTCGCCCACCTTTCGTACGTTCTGCCACGGAAAGGTCGGAGCCTCAATTTCAACCCGGCCCTGGCCAAGATCATTAACATGCTCTATCATGATGACCGCATTGGTGTTTTCCGGCATTACGTGGCCGGTATTTACATAAAAAGCGTCTTTATCTATGACAAGTTCTTTTGGCCTTGTTTCGGAAGCACCAAAGGTATTTGCCGCTTTTACTGCGATCCCGTCCATGGCAGATAAATGAAAATTGGGTGAGGAAATAACGGCTGTCACAGGCTCTGATAGAACTCTCCCCACTGCGTCAGGGACTGAAATCATCTCTTTAGGAAGAGGCCTGGAAAACGGAAACCGGTCAAAGAGGATTTTACGAGCTTCTTTGAGGGTTTTCATCTTTAAATATATATTACGTCGGCTGCTCATTTTATTTCCTTAATACAAGGGTATTACTTCGACCTCGGTTCCCTTGTCCATTCCTTCGGTATTTACTCCGATTTCAATCAGGCCGTCGGCTTTTACCATTGTGTTTATAAGTCCTGATTTTCCAAGAATCGGTTCGGCCCACAATATGCCGTCCTTCTCAGTTACTCGTACTCGAATATAATCTGTCCTGCCAAGTGCGGATGATAAGTTCCTGCTGAGCAAAGCGGAGGGCCTGAACTCTTTTTTGTGTTTTTCGGACAATCCGCCGATCTGTTCGATAAATGGTCTGACAACAACTTCAAAGACAACCATGGCTGAAACCACATGTCCGGGAAGACCCCATATGGCGTGATGGTGTGATTTGGCCAGAATTGTTGGTTTGCCCGGGCTTATGGATATACCGTGTACAAGGATTTGGGCATCAGGAAGTGCGGCGAGTACTTGGATGGTGAAATCACGGGTGCCTACTGAACTTCCACCTGAAATCAAGACCATATCTGCTTTTTCGAGGGCCAGTGTGCATTTCTCAAAAAGATCATCAAAGTCATCCCGAACAATACCGAACGTAGCCGGTTCAGCCCCGGCATTTTTTACAAGGTCGGAGAGTGTATACATGTTTATATCACGAATTTGGCCCGGAGCAGGCGTTTCATCAATGGGAACAATCTCGTCACCGGTAGAGATAATACCGATTACAGGCTTTTTGTAAACCCTGACCGTCTCCTGGCCAAAGGCTGCCAGAAGGCCGGTTTCCTGGGCCCTGAGTCTTTTTCCGTCTGAAACCAGGACAGCACCCATACTTATGTCTTCGCCCTTTTCCAGAACATTCTGGCCCGGAGCAACACTGCGGTATACCTCTATGGTTATTTTGTCGATGGTTTCCGTGTGCTCTATCATTACAACACTGTCGGTGCCATCAGGCAACATGCCTCCCGTTGAAATCTTGGCGGCCTCACCCGGTCCGACTGAAAAAGCGGGAGATTCCCCCATGGACACAGAGCCTCTTATTGTAAGATAAGCCGGATTTGCTTCAGAAGCACCAAAGGTTGAAGAAGCAGAGATAGCATATCCGTCCATGGTTGAACGCATAAAATCCGGAAGATCGACCTCAGAAAAAATATCTGCGGCAAGGACTCTTCCGGTTGCTTCAGGGAGAGGGACGTCTTCGGTTTTAACCCGAGGGAAATCAGATGTGTATTCCAGGACCTTTTTTAAATCGGTAACTTTGAAAAATTCTTTCATATACAACAATTACTCTGCTGTTTTATATAATCTGACACATATATCTGTGACAGATCGGCTCACTCCGTGAGCGTTTTTGGTATTGTAATCGAAATGATATGCGAAGCTTAAAATCTTTCTTGTTATCAAGAGTGATATAATATGACGGATGTTTGTGTGTCAAGGATACGACTATGAAATGTTTATATTTGAACAGAATAAAATATAAGATAATATGTCACCTCTTTGAAAATGTAGTTTTGACGGCTTCGTAAAAAGTCCAACTTCTGCGTTGCGCTGCATCCTTCGTCATTGCAGCGTACTATATGTACGCTTCGTTTCTCAGGATTTGCGCGCCTTGAATTTGGATCTTTTTACTTTGCCGTCGGATTTTGATTTTTTACGAGACTGACAGTTTTCCCCTTGAAAAAATTCTTTTTATTCTTTAATTAACTTTGTATGGGTTATGTCTTCGATTTTAATGATGCCGTTGCATACGAAAAATGGTTTGACAATCCTCGTAACAGGTTTGTTTTTGAGCTCGAAAACCGGCTTATGCTCGATTTGTTAAAGCCTGTGCAGGGTGAAACTCTGCTCGAGATCGGTTGTGGAACCGGTGCCGGCCTGCTTACATTTCTAGATACCGGAGTCCAGGTAACAGGACTTGATCCATCTCCTTATATGCTTGATATTGCGTTAAAAAATGTAGGGAATCGCGCAGATTTCCACCGCGGTTTTGCAGAGGATCTTCCGTTTGAAGATAATTCCTTTAACTATGCCTGTCTTATTACAACCCTGGAATTTGTCGAAGACCCCAAAAAGGCGATTGAAGAGGCAAGCAGAGTTGCAAAAGACAAGATATTCCTGGGAGTGCTGAATCGTTATGCGCTCAAAGGGATTCAGCGTCGGGTCAAAGGGGTTTTTACAAAAACCATATATAACCGGGCTCATTTTTTTAGTATCTGGGAACTTAAACAGACAGTTCGATCCATATTAGGGGATGTGCCCATATCATGGCGTACCGTATGCCATTTCCCGGCTGCGACCGGCTGGATTACCCGCGGGATGGAACAATCCGCCATGCTGCAAAGATGGCCGTGCGGGGCTTTTATCGGCATGGTGGTTACCCTTGTTCCACGTTTTAAAACCCGGCCCCTTGCCGTGTCTATTAAAGTAAAACATACTACCGGTGCGGCGGCCGGATAGGAAGGGGCAAGGTTCAGGGTTGAATAAATAATGGTTAATAATCAATGGTTAACAATTAACAATTGATTATTGATTATTAGATCGGGGTTCAAGGTTAAAAATTAAAGATTCAACTTTTAACTTCGGGTCGGGAGTCTGAATTATGGAAGCTTATTTATATGAACCCCTGGAGGAGAATAAGGTTAAATGCAACCTATGCAGTCACCGGTGCGTCATAAAAGAGGGGCGTTGCGGAATATGCGGCGTCAGGGAAAACCGGGGTGGGGCACTGGAAACTCTGGTTTATGGGAGGCTTATTGCCCGTCACATCGACCCGATCGAAAAAAAACCGCTTTTCCATCTTTTGCCGGGGAGCTTATCTTATTCCATAGCTACAGTCGGCTGCAACTTTAAGTGTCGTTTTTGCCAGAACGCAGATATCGCACAGATGCCTTCAGATCGTAACGGAATGATCGTGGGTGACTACTTCTCGCCCCAGGATATCGTTGATGCGGCTTTAAAGGGGGATTGCAAAACCATAGCCTATACCTATACCGAACCCACCGTCTATTTTGAATTGGCCTATGACACTGCAAAGCTTGCTCACCAAAAGGGGATTAAAAATGTGTTCGTCACCAATGGCTACATGACTCCTGAAGCCCTACAGATGATAAGTCCCTACCTTGATGCGGCCAATGTTGACTTGAAGGCATTTACCGAAGATTTTTACAAAACCTATTGCGGGGCCAAACTGGTGCATGTCAAAGAGATGTTGAAGTTGATGAAATCACTTGGCATTTTTATAGAAGTTACAACTCTACTTATTCCTGGGTTAAATGATGATAAGCAGGAACTCAAAGATCTCGCGGCCTTTTTAGCAGACTCTCTGGGTACGGATACACCCTGGCACATCAGCCGGTTTCATCCAACATACAGACTGACGAATCGACCTTCAACGCCGGTTGAAACTCTTGTTATGGCTCGCGAAATCGGAATAAAGGCCGGTTTAAAATATGTTTATACAGGTAATGTGCCCGGCGAGAGTGGAGAGAAGACGTTTTGTTACAAATGCGGAAAGACCCTGATCGACCGATGGGGATTTTATGTACGGGAAAATCTGATAGAAGACGGACGGTGCTCGCATTGCGGAGCACAAATCCATGGTGTGGGGTTATAATTGAAGTTCAAAGTTGACGGTCTCGTAAAAAGTCCAACTTCTGCGTTGTGCTGCATTTCGTAATCATTCAACGTACGAAAAGTACGCCTCATGATTACAAAATTTGCACGCCTTGAATTTGAACTTTTTACGAAACCGTCTAAATCGGACTTTT
>JAUWLP010000197.1 GCA_030613575.1 Desulfobacteraceae bacterium | reverse complement strand
CGGAAATTTCACCTTGATTTCCCGGCTATCACCTCTTTTCATTCCGATTAACTGATCGTCAAATTCCTTTAAAATATGGCCCTCGCCAACTTTCATGGTATGATTTTCGGTCTTCTGGGTTTCGGTAAACGGTTTGCCGTCTTTAAATCCTTCATAATCGATCAGAACAAAATCGTTCTCCCGTACCCCTCGATCTTCTGCTGTTGGATTTTGTTTTGCCAAATTTTTCTGAAGCATTTTAAGCTGTACATCCATTTCTTCATCCGTAACCTGATAGAGAAGTTTTTGCAGGGTTAAGTTTTTGAAATCGATTTCCCCGATTGCTGGTTTTATCTCCACCCTGGCGGTATATTTATAAGGCCCCTTTTCATCGAGCCCGAGCGGATCAATATCCGGTTTTCCCACAAGATCAAAATCGGTTTCCTTGAGCGCCTCGATAAAAGAATTCTGAATGAGTTTGGAAGATATATCATTATGGACATCTTTTTTAAACAACCTTTCCAAAACCGAACGAGGTGCCTTTCCCTTGCGAAAACCCTTTATTTTAGCTGTTTTTTTGAGCTCCTTATAGGCATTGTTCAATTCACGGACAACCGTTTCTTCAGGAATCTCAATATTCATTATCTTTTTAACGCTGCTCACATTCTCTACCGTAACTTTCATAAAAATCCTTTCCAAGAGGTTAACATCGATTAAAAACTGGTGCGAGAGGGGAGAGTTGAACTCCCATTCTGTTGCCAGAGCTGGATCCTAAGTCCAGTGCGTCTACCAGTTCCGCCACTCTCGCAAATTAATACTGTGTCTGCCTATTCGGGGCACTTAAATTTTACCGCCAACCCGTTTTTTCATGTTAAAAAGAACGGGTTCAATAGAACTATAAACTATAACTTGAGAGTATAGGAATTTCCTTTTTTGGACACAGACCCGCCTGCCATGCGAGGCATAAGCGGGCAGGTGAACACAGATTGTCAAGATTCTTAAATTAAGAAATAATAATATTATCTGTGTATATCTGCGAAAATCTGTGTCCTATTTAACTTGACAATATATTTGAATATATTAAATTTCAACAAAACACAAATTAGAATTATAATGTCAAATCCGATTCCTGTCAAGTAAACTAACAAAAGTGTATGCTATGTCAGCATGTTATAATCCATTTTCTATAAAAGGTCGTTGCCTTTTAATTTTTTTAGGGATTCTTCTTATATGTCCCGGAACATTAGAAGCAAACCTCAAAAAACCTGTCTTCGCAAAGCAAAAAAAAACCATTGTGTTAGATCCTGGACATGGGGGGCATGATAAAGGGGCCTTGGGACCAGACGGAACATTTGAAAAAAATGTGACTCTGGACCTCGCCAGAATGTTAGCAACAGAACTCAATAATACCTACCGAGTAATTCTTACAAGAACCGATGACTATTTTCTAAATATCCCTTCCCGAACATCCATGGCCAACCATGTAAAAGCAGACCTTTTCATTAGCATTCATTCCGGTGGAAGCTTTCTTCATCAGGCAAGCGGTATAACCCTTTATTTTTTCAAGGAAATTTTGGAATCCACCTTAACGCCCAACATCGATCCATCGAGGCCGTTTAAAGAAATTAACAACCGGTCTCCCTGGTCCAATATTCAAAACAGGCATCAAGCATCCAGCAAAATCCTTGCTCAATTGATGCTAAATCGTATCAACGAACAAACAATATTCAAAAAAAGCGAGATTCTGGATGCACCGCTAATGGTTCTAGAAGGGGCGGACATGCCTGCCGTCTGCCTCGAAATAGGATACATAACCAACCCCGCTGAAGAAAAATCATTACAAGATATCAGCGTCTTATCTAATATTGCCCAAGGCATCCGAAACGGCATAGACAATTTTTTTGAAAAAGTTCGTTAATCGACTTTATCTGCTTGCGTGCTTATTAAAAGCATGATAAAAATCTTATCTCATCCATCGGGGCGTGGCGCAGCCTGGCAGCGCGCCTGCTTTGGGAGCAGGAAGTCGGAGGTTCAAATCCTCTCGCCCCGACCAGCCTTCGCTTCAAAACGGCTTTGATATTCCCTTGCCGGATTTTCTCAAAGGAATTGAGCGCTTCAGGAATCAGGTCTTATAAAAGGCGGTGGGTTTTGCCTATCGATTTGATGCGCGAAGCTTCAACTCCTGCATCTTTAGCAAGTTTTGGCCAGTTTGAAACGACTTCTACAATATCATCAATGATTCTATCTATAGACTTTATGTTTATTTCCTTACCAAGCAGAATCAGGTCATCTTTAAAAAAGTCATCTCGTTTTCCGTTTATCGACATTTGATGTTTGCTTGTATAATCGCCACCTGGATTGTAAGAGTAGATCACATCGTAAGCTGGAGAAAGATGCCACTGACCACTTTTATCCATCAAGAAGGTGATGTTTTTTGTGTGATCATCTTGATTGCGGGCAACCACATTAAAAACCATGCGCCGAAATTGTTGCTCTGCATCACTGTGAGGGAGCTTCAACTCGCGCATGATCTGAAATGCTTGTTCATATGAATAGGCACCTGGATCGTTAAAATCGAGGTGAGCAACAGAAATGAAGCTTTCCGGGGTGCGGCTGTGGGTGAATATGTCAAGCAAATAAATCATTGATGGTTATACCCGTCTTTATGGCGTATAATAGGATATAATGCTGGAAATAGCCATCTTTAATTAATTATGATGAAATGAAAAAAAGAACTTGGATTGAAGTGCCTTTTGTGTTTTCGGGATCTATTTTCTCAGAACTCCGAAATTACAAAAAGAAATGGGGGATCATCCCACTGAATACATTTTTGGGATATTACAGGAATATCACTGACATCTATATATTTCGGCCCCTTGCCCCGCTGAATATATGAGCAAATGGTATCAAGTCTCGCCCATATCATCGCAATATTGCACGGTCACTTCTCAAAGAGCCAAAGATATACTTTTACGATACGGGTATGATCAAGGGACACGAAGGGATCCGCTTTGAAAATCTGGTAGCCTGCAGTCTGCTGAAGCATTTGAATGCAATCGAG
>JAUWLP010000057.1 GCA_030613575.1 Desulfobacteraceae bacterium | reverse complement strand
AATATGATTTCGCAATTATTCAATCTTCAATTTTCATTCTGCCACTAATGCACCAAGGCACGAAGAAAGAATAATCAATATGTCCTTTGTGTCTTAGTGTCTTTGTGGCAAATATTTTTGGTTCTCTCCGAGCCGTAGGCTTACGAGCCGGAGGCCGGTTTATCCGGGTTAGGTGCTTTTCGAAAAAAATTAATGCCGGATTTGGGTTACAAATTTTCTACATATTTATGAGTCTGTTGATTAATGAGGATTTTCGTTCAAGATCAAGGCATGCGAAAAAAATAACCACAGGCATATATTTGATATTCCGAGGATTATTTTTTGAGCATAACGCAGAGATTGTGCGAAAAGACCATTGATCAACAGACTCATTTATATCATCAGAGCTATCTGCTCTACTGCTGTGCTATTGTATCCCCATATTTTCCGGTGAATGTTAGGCTATGGGATAGTCTCTTTATAGAAAAATTTTTTTGAAACACATCCAGACCAAAAGGATGAACGGACAAAAGAGAGGAAGTATCAACAAAAACTTTCCTGGCATTGCCGTTATATTTTTTTAGGGTATTGATCAGTTCATAGGCTGATGAACCGTCAAAGTCTCCCATGAGCTTAAGATGAAGATTCTCGCTGTTTTTATGACAAATAATTTTGAAATTTAATGCCATTGTTCGCCTCCTTATCGTTGCCGCTTCACCCCCTATTTTTGCGTTTCTTTCAGGCAGTATTCACGCCAGGCGCAGTCCAAACGGTCACAGTTCCCGTCTGCCTTGCCAAAACAATCCGGATTTCCCTCCATACGCTGAACGCTTCGAATGAGGTGTGTTATATCCGGCAAATTGTTGCTTGAGTCACTGTCCATCCTATCTAACATTTCTATTTCTCCTATGTTTCGGCTTGCTTTGGTAACTACCTGAAAATACATCCGTTAATCTGAAACCATGAATCTAAGGGCTCGCTTAAAAAAAACGACCACATAAAAACATTTGATGTTTTGTGTAATAAATGGAATTTATCGATAGGTTATTTATTACCGGCTTTATTAATTTTGTCCATAGGGGGGCGGCTTCATTTTTTCTGAGGAAATTCCCCAGGAGGGTATTTCCCCCATGCAAAATGGAGAATATTCCCGATATGGCAAGATGGAACTTAGGCGCTTAGTTGTAAAATTTGTGCATTTTATGGCAAAAAATCAATACATAAGCACCAAATAAAAATTCCTCGCTTCGAGATCTTCCAGCAATTAATCGGTGGTTTCGTAAAACCAGTTGGCACCTTTGGAGAAATGCAGCAAAATTCGGTTGAGGCTCTCGGGTATGTAAGGGTAAATTTTTCTCAGATTAAGGCAGAGTATCTTCACATTCCTTTTTTTTTGATGAAAACTGTAATGAAATCGATTTGTCATATCATCTTGCATCAATCCTGCAGATGTACTAAAAAAGGATTAAAATCCGAATCCGACGCCAAGACTGCCGAAAGCAGCCAATTGTGGATGGGCATCAGTTACAAAATTAATCACATTGGATTTAGTTTTATAAACCCGGAAAAAAACAACTGACATTTAATGCAAAGGGGGAAACGTTATGGCTGAAAAACAAATTGTCTGCTGTACCGACTTTTCTGAAAACGCCGAAGCCGCCTTTATAACAGCGCTTGAGATGGCGGAAAAGTATCAGGCCAAGCTTTTGGTTATTCACGTGCTTCCGCCAGTGCTAAATCCCATGTTGACCGATATGGAATGGATGCCGCCCGAAGAGCCCAAGAAGAATCTTATTCTCAAGCTGGAGGAGCGGATGCAGCAAGAATACGGTGACAGGATCGGTGACAAAGTCGATTATCAGCTCATCGTTCTCGACGGTCATGTCTCAAGTGAAATTTTGACGTTCCTCAATGAAAATCCTGTGGATATCGTTGTGATGGGGTCTTACGGGTTTTCAGGCATGGGGCTTGTCTTTTTCGGCAGCGTAGCCAAACGGATATCTTACAAGGCCCCCTGTTCGGTAATGATCGTTCGGGACCGTAAAAAGATCAAGGACAAATCGGAATAGATAGATTCATGCCGCAAGGTGAAGCGGTCAGGCCAGCGCTCCCAAGGTAGTGTTCTGTCGCTTCAACAAAGCGTTCAAAATGGGTGGCGTCAAATCTGTTTTCAAGGAGGCTTCCAATCATCTGAAGTCTGTTATGATTTTTAAATACCCCATCCGCTTGCGGTGGAGAGCTTCATTTAATGCCCACTACCGCTTGCGCAATATTGAAACAGTAATTGCCGATCTTTTCGAAAATCGACAAGAGGTCGATGAACACCAGACCCGGGTCAAGGCCGCATTCACCGCTGCGCAGTCTTGAAATGTGACCCTGCCGCATCTCTTCTATCATCACGTTAACCATGGTTCCAATTTCCTCGGCTTGTTTCATAAAATTTTCGATAGGTTGATGGATACCCAGGGTGACAAGATCGACGAATGCGATGACCTTTTCCGAGATTGTTTTCAAGTCGGCCCTGGCAAATTGTGCAAATTGTAAATCGTCTTCAATGATCTTTTCCGTAAGCTGAGCGATATCCTCCACTGAATCACCGATTCTTTCGATGTTGTTCGTCATTCTCATTAAGCTGGAGATTTCTCTGGCTTCGGATTCGTTCACATCACTTTGGTAAATTCTGGTTAAATAGGAAGTGATCTCCCTTTGCATGTCATCCAGATGGTTTTCAATACGTTTCCACTTGCTTAACTTTTTATAATCCCTGTCTTCAATCCGTTGGATCGTATCTTTGAGTGCGCCAATGGCGGTTTTGGACATCCTGACAATTTCACTGCGGGCCTTGGCCAAAGCGGCGATGGGAGTATCATCAAACTTGGTGCCGAAATCCGGTAACCGGTATATATCTTCCGGCTCATCCTCTTTGGGGGATAATAAAATTGCAACTTTTATCAGCACCGGCAGGAAAAACAGGAATATTATCGCGTTGATGACATTGAACAATGTATGGCCGTTGGCGATATAGCGGGCGATATTGACCATGTCGCCTTCAACAACTTCAGCGACCGGTCCCGCTCCCAAATGCATGGCTACAAATTCTATGAAACCGACGAAATACGGAAAGATAAGCAGCATAAAGGCTACACCAATGACATTGAACATCGTGTGGGCTCTGGCGGCTCTGTGAGCGTTGATATTGGCGGAGCCTATGGTCGCCAGTTCGGCCGTGATAGTGGTGCCGATATTTTCTCCAAGAACCAGGGCCATCGCACCGGGAAACGTCAACAGTCCCTGGGTAGCCAAGGTCATTGTCAATCCAATGGTGGCGGATGAAGATTGAACCAAGATTGTCAGAACAGCGCCGATAAATACACAGAGAACAAGACCACCGGCACTGCTGGGGTCGAATTTGGTAAAAAATTCAATAAAGGAAGGATCATTTTTAATCGGGGTCAGCCCGTGTTTCATGACCGTCATGCCAAAGAAAAGCAGGCCGAATCCCAAGATTACCTCACCGATGTATCGGTATTTTTTTTGTTGGGTGAAGAATTTCATAGGTACGCCGATGGCGATGGCCGGCAGAGCCGCTTTGGTCAGTTTAAAAGCGATTAACTGTGCGGTCACCGTTGTTCCGATATTGGCGCCCAAGATAACACTAACGGCCTGTTGTAAAGTCATTAATCCGGCACTTACAAATCCGATCATCATAACGGTGGTCGCTGAAGATGATTGCACGATGGCGGTAACTCCGGCCCCTGTGAGGCAACCGATGATCCGGTTCGATGAAACCGCGCATATGATTTTTTTAATTCGTTTTCCGGCCGATCCTTGGAGGCCGTCGGTCATCATCTTCATCCCAAGGATAAAAAGAGCCAAGCCACCGACGGTTTTAATCAATACATTTAAAATACTCATTGGTTTTCCAGAAATATATAAAGATTACAGCTTTAATTCTCCAAAGCGCGGCTGTATTAATATATCCAGAGGGCCCACTGCAAGGTTTATATGGGTTATCCGCTCCTGCATTATGCTGATTGAGTTCGTTAGCGTCTCCATGATATGCGGTGTGACGATTCTCTCTTAAGTGGATCTCACTGTTAAGCTGGCTTAAAAAAATGACATGTGCTGCCAGGGAAGGTTTGACGTGTTTTAGGGTTCATAAAAGATCGGCTCTCCGAGTTCTTCAAAAGAAAAATATAGAAGACATGATGTCCGTCGTAGTCGAGGACACGCAAGTCGTCCGTCTGGTGAAGCTCACCCATAATCACCTTATATTGCATTCCGTATTTTTCCTTTACCTTTTCTTCAGAAACTTCATAAGCCATGAATTTCTTTATCCCTTTTACAACTAGCTTTTCAATTAATTTTGGATCGTTAAGAGAGTCATAAGTGGTCAAAATAAGAATGGGCCCTGTACCTGTAAAAAAATGCCTGCCTCCATAATAAACCTCCTTCCTTTTCTTTAAAATCAAATGACGTTCCCAATTAAAAATTCCTGTATGCTATCATTGGGATAATATAATCTGTGTCAATATTTTTTTCAGAGTATAAAAAATGTTAAATGTGGTAAGAAAAAGTTTAAAAAAAGAAAACTTAGTTCTCTTCACTCGCAATTGAAATTTTGCAATTGGGCATAACGATTGAAAAGAAGCAGGGAAGACATCACCGGAGTCACCCCTGCCCCTCATCGATTCGTTATTGGCTTTCATATTTAAAAGAAAGGTTTACCTTTGTGCGATAAGCGGCGACTTCTCCATCTTCGATCTTCATATCGAGTTTGGTAATTTCCGCGACTCTAAGATCTTTAAGGGTTTTGGATGCTGTTTCTACAGCATTTTTAGCGGCACTCTCCCAAGAAGAACTGCTTGTTCCCACCAACTCAATGATTTTATAAGTACTATCAGTCATGGCGGATCTCCTTTACTATAGGTTTAAAAGCATTCACTTTGATCAAACGTATAAAATTTTTCTCCAACCCACTGTTTTTTCTGAAACAATTTCTTTTCAGAACATTATTCTTTTGGTTAATAAAATTTTTTATCCCGGCAGAGCGGTTATAATGGTAGGCGCTTTGACCATTTCATGAATTTGCCTTTTTGCGATTTTATAGCGTTCAAAATAGATTTTTGCGACCTCCTTTAGAAAATTATATCCCAGCTCAGGATCGGCTTCACAAAGTTTGAGCAATTTGTCCGCATCAACTGCCAACACCTCTGAGTCTCCCAGACAAACAGCCGTTAGTGTATATTCCTGCGGTTTCATGAAGCAGGCCGTGCCAAAAAGTTCGCCTTTCTCCCGCTTCTCAAAAGCAATCCCTACTTTTTCACCGGGTTCGAATCTATTCAGGCTGACTATTCCTTTGATAACCACAAAAATGTGATCGGCCCGCTTACCCCTCTCGTAAACATGAGCACCCTTCTCGATTTTTTTTGTTTCTGTGATTTCAGCCAGTTCTGCCAACTGATTTTCTGAAAATACATTAAATATATCCAATTTTTTAAAATCGTTAACTTCTACCATGGTTAGCCTCCTTTTTTTTGAGAAAGTTATTAAGAATTATTTCCGGTTAGAATCCGAGTGTAACCCACCTGTTTTTTTTAAAGCAACAACCATACCAAAATAAAACTCCTTTGAGGCACATGTCTAACATGCTGATATGATGCAACTATTTCGTTTTAAAAGAAATATGGCGATTAAAATTCTGAATTAATTGGTGTCAGGATTTTTTACAGGATGTAAAAGGGATCAAAATTAAATACCAACGCGCAAATAGTTTATCAATAAAACGGAATAGACAAATTCAAGCCGTAAGGCGAAGCGGTCAGGCCGGCGCGTCCAAGGCAGTGTCCTGTCACTTTAACAACCGCCAGAATTGTCAAACCCATTACGTCGTCAATGACCGCCGCACCCAGAATGATTTGAGCCTCAGGGGTCTTCAGTTGACCCAGATCATGGAAAACCCGTGCCGTAATACCCACCGAAGTGGCCGTAAGAATCGCCACCGCCGACATGAAACCAATTGTCCTCATCTGTATTCATAACTCCGCTTGACAATTCAAAGAAGTAACAATGGTGAGTTCGTAAAAAGTCGAGTCCATGATCTCTCGAATTCAAAAATCAGGGACAACTTCTCCTACTCGACTCTGCGGGTTCTGATGATCAGCAATGGACGGTCAATTTTTTGTAGGACACCTACAGTTACACTGCCATAAAAGGTTCGGGGCCATCCGCTAAGACCGTGACTGGCCATTACAATGATATCCACATCCATTTCTTCGGCTGCGGTTAATTTGCTTTTTTTACAGTTTGGAAACAATACTGACAGTCATAATTTCTATATTTTTTATAGTACGTGGCTAAGACCAATCATTTCTTATTAAAACAACGTGTTAACAGACATAAAATTATATTTTCGTTTGGTATAGTTCTTGCTTTTCTATGTTCAAGCAGCCAAATTTATAACTTCATTCTTTTTCATGCGCACAATTATTGTAAAGAAGAAAGTGAATCCAACTATAGCGTAAAGGGGGACACAAAAATGGCAGTAAAAGTCGATCTTAATGAAGAATGTGAATTCTTTAAAGCAGAAAGGCTCGATGAAGTCGTCATCCTCCGTTTCAAAGAAAACCTTCTTTTTCGTGCAACTGATTTAGATGCCAGAGACAAGGTGATGGATTATCTTAACCAGGTTTCAATAACAGATTCTATCAAGGTCGTGGTTATCATGAGTTCTCCGGAGGTCAAGGGAAGTGAAGAATATTTTAATTTTTATCACCGGGCGTTATCCTCGAGATTGTATAAAACTGATGTTCATAAATTGCACAATGTATTTACTCAAATCATTTTAAGAATCGTGGATTTAAATAAAATCGTGGTGCATGCGAACAGCGGGAGGGTGATATCGCTATTTTTGAATTTCAGCCTTGCCTGTGACTATAGAATCATTGCTGACAACACCGTTTTTCAAAATCCGTATTACAAACTGGGACTCGTGCCCATCGGTGGCGGGGCCTTTTTTCTCTCCAGGCGGTTGGGTCGCAGCAAGGCGCTGGAAATCCTGTTGTCCGACAGGGATATCACCGCGGATGAAGCCATGAAACTAGGTATTGCAGACAAGGTTGTCGCTCAGGATAAACTTGAAAAAGCCGCCTTAGATACGGCACGGCGCTTTGCTCAAAAACCCGGCCGCTCATTGGCGGGTCTCAAGAAACTCATCAATTATTCCATGATTGATCTAAAAGACTACATGGCCGTCGAATATAAGGAACTGATAAAGGTCTTAGAAACCGGTTATTAATAGACGCCGGTTTAAAACTTTCTGATCACTGACTTGTTTTTCCGTCCAAGCTATTTGTTTACCCGATGTATTTTTGGATTGCTGTTCCTCAACATCCCACTTTTTTTTCGGCAAACAGATAATGTATTGTTGGGCTGTGACCAGATGATTAAATGTAGCGGCGCTTTGCATCATGATTCGACGAATCTGTCGTTCTTTTTGGCAAGGGGGCAGGAATGCCACCGCTGCTAAGTCATTGAAATGACCAGACACGTAGACACCAGAGTAAAGCGGGGAAGCACACCCCGTGAACACGTACAAAAAACTTGTCAATAGGTTCATATTTTGATAATAAGAAAAAATCTACGAAATAATTCAATATGAACACCGTCAAAGGTCTTAAAGGGTTAACCCTATTTAAGTCTATTTACTCGCATGAAAATCTATAAACGCCTCCGGACAGAACATATTTTCTTAAATGCTTCTCTAAAGGACAAAGATGAGGCCATTCGCTTTGTGGTAGATACTTTTACCCAGGACGGTATGGTGGCCAATACCCGGTTACTTTATGAAAGTATGAAAAAGCGGGAGAGAACCATGTCCACGGGTATTGGAGACGGCATTGGAATTCCAAACGCCGCCAGTTGGGAAACGAATGATCCTGCAGTCCTTTTGATCCGCCTTGCCGATCCCATTGATTTCGAGGCCCTGGACGGATTGTATGTAGATATCATTCTTGCGCTCATAGTCCCCGAGAACCGGACTCACTTGCATCTTCAAATCCTCGCTGGGATTTCCAGGCTTTGCAAGAGAGCCGAATTTCTGACTCTTGTTAGACAATCCAACAATGCAAACGACCTTTGGGAAGGGATCAGACGCATTGAAGAGGAAATCGACTTTCATTAATTGCTTTAAAATCTAAAAGGGTGACATGTGTACCTTCTGATTGCTGTGATTAACAATGAAGAACTGCTTGATCAGCTTATTACCGGTTGGCTGGATATGGGCATCACCGGTGCCACAGTGGCGGAAACTACAGACCTGCTGCAACTGATAAGCCATCACATCCCTATTTTCGCCGGTTTCCGATCTCTCACCAGCGGTGGAATGATTCACAACAAAACCCTTTTTACCGCCATTGAAAACCAGGAGACCCTTGACAAGGCGGTTGCCTACCTTGAAAGGATCTGTTCCCGAACGGGAAAACCTCACCAAGGCGTGTATTTCATCATCCCCCTTACAGCCTTTGGACGACTAGGTCTGGAGGTTAACGAGATACAGCATATAAGCCATATGGAAAAAAAACTCGGCAAGCCTTTGAGAGAAAAAGTCAAAAAAGATTCCGGTTGATATTATTACTCTTGTTTCACCTCACCTGCCATTTTCAGGGCCATTTTGAATGTTATAGGTCCCACTACCTGATTAATTGTGATTACTGCCAGTACCAGTGTTGTCAGATAAACCCCGAGTTCCGGGAATCGGCGTTGGGCCAGTTGGGCCAAACCAATAGCGACGCCTGCTTGAGTGATGTATGCCATCCAGGCAATCCGTCTGTGTTGAGGAGGATCGTTGTTAAGAATACATGCAAACCATGTGGCCCCAAGGATACCGATGGCCCGAACCATAACAAGAAATGCTGTCAAAGGCCAGGTCATGCACAGCGCATCAAGATTGAGTGAGGCCCCTGCCAATGAAAAGAAAAGCACAAAGATGGGTAAAGCAAAGCGCTCCAAGCCTTCCATGAAGATGTGGCCGCACTTGCTGAAATTTTGAACTGAAAATCCTGCACTGATGCAAATCAGCAAGGGTTCCAGATGGAGCGAAATGGCAAAATGGGTCTCCATGACATGATTAAACCAAATAGAAGCCTTAAACATGGAAAAGGCAAAAAATAGGAGAAAGAGGGGGAGGTCATGACCCACCCGTTCAATATATAAGGAAATACCTTTTCCGAGCACTATCCCGAGGACAAGTGAACCCGCTACCTCAAGGGATAAGACAGTGATCATCTGGAAATCGAAAGCAGTGCCGGTGCCCAGGATGATTTCTGACACGGTCATAGCCAGCGTAAAGAAAACGATAATAAGCACGTCCATAGCTATGGTAACGCCCAGGACGGTTGCGGTAAACAGTCCGGCAGCGCGGCATTCATTGATAATTGCGATGGCGGACGACGGAGATCGCGCCACCGCGATAACTCCCAGCAGACAGGCCAGCACCATTATCTGAGAATAGGTGAGATCGGGCATAAGGATCAAACGGTTACTTATGAAAAGAAAGGGAAAAAATACCAGGGTAAATACTATTAGGATGAGTAAGAATATATTTACGGCAATGGCCTTGCCGCGTTTTCTAAGAAACTGCATTTGCAGAGTTCCTCCTGCGGTCAAGGCGATGAAACTCAAGGCGAGATCGTCCACAAGCCGCAGTCGGACGACCATGGTCTCGGTGAGAAATCCTGTCATGTATGGACCGGCAATGATTCCTACAAAGATATACCCGCTGATCAGCGGTAATTCGGCGATCCTGAGAATCTTCGCCGTTATGTAGGCGGCCAGCAATATAAAGCCCAGAGAAAAGGTTGTAAGCCCTGCCTGCTGCCAGTTGGATCCGACGTCGATAATCTTGATCCAGAAGGCAAATCCTGCCAAAAGAAACAGTGTGATGCCATAGGTCCTCAGGTGTGGAATATATTGTTTGTATCGGCTCATTATACACCTTTCTTAAACAGGCGTTCGAGGAAATAATAGCTCAGAAATTCATTGTAGATTACCGCGAGGATCGCAAAGCTGATAACAAGCGTTGAGATGCGGGAGGGAAATGTTTGCTGAAAATCCAGAAATATGGCCAGGGATAGACCCCCTTGAGCAAGAAGTCCGAAACCCAGTTGATTGGGATATTTCTTGAATTCCAGGTTCAAGCGGGTCACCAGGAATCCCGCAAGAAATTTCCCAAAGACTCTGTAGAGGCAATAGACGAGCGCGAGAAAAACCAGCCATATCGAGTCGAATCTTACACATACGCCTATAAAAACCAATAACAGCAAGTAGGCGGGTTTTTCAACAGTCATCAAGATCTGATAAATTCTTTCTTTATCTTTGGATAGATTAACGAGCCAGAACCCCACGAAGAAATTTGTAAGGAGCGGAGAGAACTTCACTGCAGAGGCCAGACCACTTGTAAGCATTGTCATACCGATAATGACCAAGATGAGTTCCTTTTCAAGACGACTGTGGCTGATAAAAAGGTTAAAGAGCAGAAGCAGACCAAAACTGCCTCCAAGACTGGTCAGGACTCCTTGCCAGAGCCCTCCCAGCCATAACCCGTCTGAACCCGTTGACGGATTGTAGAAAAAGCACAGCCCGAAAATGAGGAGGGGACACAAGCCGTCTATGCTCGAAATGAACCTCAAGAGCTTCACCGTATGTTGATGTTTGTCAATGGAATCCAAGGATAGAAATGCAAGCCCGGTTTGGGCGGTGCAACCACTGGCGGCCGCTAGTGTAATGGCAACGACCATCGTGAGAGAATCAGAAATATCAAAACAGAGAGCCATCGTTAGATACACTGCGGCAAATACCAGGACGAGAGTCATTAACCCTTCAAGAATGGCCGCAAGAAAGAACTCTAAGGGAAAACGTCGGAGTTTTTTGATTTCAAATTGAAACCCAAAGAGCAGCCCAATCCAGCCGAGCAAAAGAGCGCTCAAGGGCGCCAGCCCTTTTTGTGTTTCCACGTCCACAAGATTCAAGAATTGGGGTCCGAGCAACAGACCCAACAGAAGGAATTCAATTCCGGTAAGATAAAATCGCCGGGCAAAAGGCGGCAGTCGAAAATGTCGAAAGGTGAGACGATAACCACTGAATACGAGAAAGACAATGATTAGCAGGGCAAACGTAACTTTCATGTGTATATATAAAATATTTTTAAAAGAAAATCCAGCCCATAGTGTTCCACCTCGGTTGATGATAAGGAGGAAAACACTATTAAATGTCTTGCCAAATCGTGAATTAAAAATATACAATATATGGGTTGGTTATCCCGCAGGGAGTGAATTTGAATAATTGTTTGTGGGTAAGTGCGGCAAAAAACAAAAATCATTGAGTCTAAAGGGAGAACGATGAAAGTTCGAGAAATCATGACCACAGAAGTCGTTGCGCTGAAGGTGGATGAAGAGTTGTCCCTGGCAAGTGATATTATGACCCTTGCAAGAATCAGACACTTTCCGGTTGTCGAAGGCGAACAACTGGTGGGCATTATCAGTCAACGTGACTTATTCAAAGCCTCTATAGCCTCGGTAATGGGCCATGACTACAAAGAAATCCGCGATCATCTGAAGACGGTCACCATCAAAGAAGTCATGGTCAAGGATGTTATAACGGTCGGACCTGATACGGAAATCCATGAGGCGGGCAAGATCATGATCGAGAAAAAAATAGGCTGCCTTCCGGTGGTCTCGGACGACGATCTCGTGGGGATAGTAACTGAAACCGACATGCTTCAGTTTTGTGTTTCGTGCCACCAAAACGAAACGGCATCGAATTCAAAATGAACCATCGGTGATAAGTCTCTAAAAATAAGGGAATATTTTGATATTGTTCTACATCTGTCCTGGGTGATAAATTTTTTCTTTCGGCTCCGGGAAATGAATTGATAAAAATATCCCTTTAGAGAAATGAGCAACGGATAACGCCTCATCGGATTTTTACTCGATGAAGGTAGGAGATGAATGAGGGATTACTCTTTCCATAAATCTATGTCGATGAGGCCAAGTTTTGCAGCATAGCGGGTCAGTTCAATGATGCTGTGTAGCTCGAGCTTACGCATAATGCTTGAGCGGTGATTTTCAACCGTTTTGGGGCTTATGAAAAGTTTATCAGCAACCTGACTTGTAGACAGTCCTTCGGCCAGCAGGACCATGACCTCCTGCTCGCGAGCAGTCAGCAAGTCGTAAGCGCTACCCGTCACAGCAATCTGCTTTTCCGGCAATCCTATAAGCTTGTTTACCACCTTATGGGAAACTGAAATGTCCATAAAATAATGACCTTTTAGCACATACTCAATCCCTTCCAGGAGCATATCTGCAGCCGATTCCTTTGCTAAATAGCCCATGGCGCCGGACTGAAACGATTTTACGATATAATCTATTTTGGAATGCATGCTGACAACCAAGATACGTGTTTTGGAGGAAAATTTTAAAATATCACCGATCAGCACAAGGCCTCTTATATCCGGCAGGGCCATGTCCAGCAAAACCAGATCGGGCTTGAGTTCTTTGGCCATTTGAAGTCCTTTATGCCCGGTGCCTGCTTCCCCAATCACTTCATACTCGGGGTTTTGCCCTATGATCGTTTTAATGCCTTCCCGGAACAGAGGATGGTCGTCAATGATTAATATGCGCTTTTTCTGACTCATTTTTTTGCTTCTTAAAAGGAATTTTTATAAATATTTTTGTGCCCTGCATAGAGCGTGATTGAACCTTCATTAGGCCTCCAAGCAGGTTGACCCTCTCTTTCATGCTTCGAAGTCCCAGCCGTTTCTCATTGCTTAATTCAAGTTCTCGCGCCTTTACATCAAAACCTTTACCGTTGTCTTCAATGCGAAGGATAATATTCGGAGATGCCCCCATCAGCATTATGTTCGCCTGTGAGGCATCGGCATGCTTACGGATATTGTTAAGGCCTTCCTGAACCAAACGGTAAATATGGATTTCGAAATTAGAATCCATGTCAAACGAGTGTAACCCGGCTGATTGGAAATTAACTTTAACTTTACTATTTTCAGAAAACTCTTCACAATATATCTCAAGCACCTTCACAAGGCCCATTTCATTCAGGCCGGGTGGCTGTAGACCATAGGCAAGATTACGGACGGCTGTGATTGTCTGCTCAAGGAGTTTGGATAATTCCGCCATTTTCCCCCTTAATTCTGGAGATATGGCTGGTTGACTCTCGAATAGCATGTCACAGCTAATTTTCAGCGTAGAAAGGTTTTGGCCTATGCTGTCATGGAGTTCATAGGAAATCATCTGCCGCTCACGTTCCTGGGCCTGCATCAACATTTGAGAAAGGTTGCGAACAATATCTTCAGTCTTCTTACGTTCGCTGGCTTCCTGAAGAGCATGGTCTCTAGCTTGCACGTTCATTTGCATTCGCTGAAGGAGGAGATGAAGGAGAATTGAAATGATTGCCGAGACGGCAAGGCCAAAAGTCAGGAGGAAAAGCTTCCAAACCACCCTCGGCGGGTAAATGGCAGCCTTGGGGATAAGTTCCAATTGCCAGATTTTTCCAGGGAAATGGATCTCTTGAACTACGTGCAACTTATTCTTTTTCAGATTACTGTTGCTCTGTTTTTCATTCGTGTAAATAACTTGACCGGCTTCGTAAAGCCTGACCCAAAATTCCTTGAAAATGTTCCTGGGCAAACAGGTGTCCACAATTAGCTTAACCTGAAATACACCGTTTAAAAAACCTTGCATCTTACCGGTGTAGATCAAAGGCCAAAATGTATGGAAACCAAGCCCTCCCTGAATAATTTCCACACAAGGGGTAGCGATATATTGGAGATTTTTCCCGGCCTCTTGAAATGTATCCCGCACCTTAGAATCCCGAAGTTCATAGACACTCTTACCTATGACATTTTCATTGCTTTTCATCGGAAAAACCCATCGAATAACACCCTCGGGATCTATCCAGTTGATCCCCATAAAGCCAGGATAATGGGTATAAAGATTTTCGGCAAACTCAAGAAAACGCTTCCGGCTAAAGTCAGGCGGAATCCTTTTAACCCATCTATCGGCCAATAATTCAAGTGAAGCCATGCGAGTATTCATCAGACCTTGGATACGAATCCGCATCTGTTCCGAAGAAGTTTCCGTATGTCGAAAGACGAGCTCCTGTTCACGCTTGTTTTGATTTTGCCACAGAATCACTGTAATGCTGCCAAAAAGCAAGAATGTAACAAGAGGGAGAAATTTTCTAAAATGTGACATTGATATATTCAACTCGTTTTAAATATGATGTTTACTTAGGGTTAAAAACCACATTTTCAGTACACTCACGAAGTTTTTTCCAGAATTCATTTTCTTTCCCTTTGTGGGCGCAAATTTATTCGAACCTTCATCAACAAGAAAGCAAGAGACATGCCAAGAATGGTTGTTGGAGATATGATGAAATAACACCTTGATAAGTCAGAATAATTTCTAAGACTGGATGGGATTCTTACTTCGGATGGAAATGTAAAGGGTGTCAGAATTTTTTACAAAATGTAAAAGATGGTCTCGTAAAAAGTCAAAAAAGCGAACTTTTTATGAGAGTGTTCAGAAAAAAGATTTGCTGATGAAATATTTCGAGTTTTTAAAAAAACACATCCTGATAAAGTCATGAAATGGAAAACATCAGCCTAACTCTAAAGCCGACCATCAACCATATGGTTGACAATAGTTTTAAATGGAAGTTGACAATAAGTTGATAAAAATATACGGCAACCAAAGCTTTTATTCATTTGGAGTTTTTAATTTTATCAAGACACCGTAATTTTTAAATGTTACGTCTGCACTCGGACGTTTTGTCA
>JAUWLP010000042.1 GCA_030613575.1 Desulfobacteraceae bacterium | reverse complement strand
GAAGATTTTATTGTCGGATCATCTATTAGAAAAAATAGAATTCCATAAATTTTCAATATTAAATAGTCAATCATCAATATGGAACTTAGGGGCTTCGCCCCAATTGGAATAATGGAATGATGGAGTAATGGAATGATTGGTTTGAAGGAGTTTTTTACAGTTAAAATGGTTTATTTCCGCCATTACTCCCAATATTCCAGCATTCCAGCATTCCATTCTTCCTTTTTGATGGCACAAACAGGTTGCCATTGATAAACCTGTATTTTCAAGAAGTTGTAGAATTCCCGAGATGTTAAATTAGAGATGGAAAGCAACGGTTAAATAAAATAGGGGGTATTCGGAAAACTAATAATATAATTTTTAAACGCAACGGACAGTTAAGGAAGGAGAGTATATGAGATATAATTATTTATTCAAACAATTATTTCTGCTAGTGGTCATTATGATAATCGGGGTTTCTCTGTCGTTGGTAAGATCACCTTCCGCATACGGATATGATTTGCCGTCAGTGAATTTGGGATTTACGAGTTTTCTGGACGGCGGACCACCTGCCGGACCCGGGTTCTACTTTACGCAATATGTCCAGTACTGGAGTTCGGATGACTTTAGGGACGATGACGGGAACAGTCTCCTGCCTTCAGTTGCCGATGAGGACCTGGAGGCCTGGATCAGCCTCTCTCAATTCCTCTATCAGTCGGACAGAGCATTGCTCTTTGGAGGGAAATGGGGCCTCGACGTGATTGTGCCCTATGTCTCACTCGATTTGGATCTGGATCTACCGATTCCCCTTGAAGATAACGGCTCGGGGCTTGGCGATATTCTCATCGGCCCCTATTTGCAATGGGATCCCATCATGGGAAAAAACGGTCCCATCTTCATGCACCGTATCGAGTTCCAATTAATCTTCCCCACCGGTAAATATGACGACGATAAAGAACTCAATCCGGGCAGCAATTTTTTTTCCTTTAACCCATACTGGGCAGCAACCCTGTTTATTACCCCGAAATGGACCACTTCCTGGCGCATTCACTACCTGTGGAACGATAAAAACGATGATCCCAACAGGGAGTTCGTAAATGCTGATGACAGCCAGGCCGGGCAGGCCATCCACCTGAACTTTGCAACAGCCTATGAGGTGCTGCCAAAGCGGCTGCGTTTGGGAATAAACGGCTATTACCTCAAGCAAATCACCGATACTGAGGTGGATGGCAAGGATGTATCAGATCGGGAGCAGCAGGTGTTCGCCATAGGCCCGGGAGCGGTCTACCATTTTTCCCGGGACAACCATCTTTTCGTTAACACTTATTTCGAAACAGCGGCAGAGAACCAACCGGAAAGCTTTCGGTTGAACGTCCGGTGGGTGCATCACTTTTAGTTGGAATTAACGAACCCGGATATTTCATGAACCGTGTTAAAGGCGTCTAATACTACCGGGCGATAATAATGCACCATTAAGAATCTCCCTGTCGAGTTGCATAAGCAATACCCACTGCAGCGGACAGGGAGACTTTCCGTGAATCCATCTAAGGAATATCATCATATCCTTTAACAAGAACTACCCTGGGTTTGGCACCGTCTGAAGGGCCTACGATCCCTTCTTTCTCCCTCACTTCAATAATGCGGGCCGCCCGGTTGTAACCAATGCGCAAATGGCGCGGAATCATGGATATTGATGCCTGTCCTGATTTTGTAATGAGTGCCACGGCATCATCATATCTCTCATCATACTCCAGGGTGTCGGATTCATCTTCTTCCTTTGGCAGTGCGTTAATGATGGCCGTATTGTATTCCGGCGTCTTATGTGCTTTCAAAAATTCAGTGATTCTTGATAGCTCTGCTTCTGATATGAACGCCCCGTGAATTCGCTGGAGCTTTGCCGTGCCCGGAGGGAGAAAAAGCATGTCCCCGTTTCCCAACAGGTTCTCAGCACCATTGGTATCGATTATGGTCCTTGAATCGGTCTTGGAAGAGACCTGGAAACTAAGACGAGTAGGAAAATTGGCCTTGATGATTCCTGTCAGAACATCCACGGAAGGCCTTTGGGTGGCAAGTATCAAATGAATACCGGCAGCTCTGGCCATCTGGGCAAGACGTGTCAACGCAACCTCCACGTCCCGTGATGCCGCCAACATAAGATCGGCAAGCTCGTCGATGATAACAACAACATACGGCAGTTTTTCCGAAATTTCACCTTGTTTGGTTGTATTTTCCTTATCTATCTTCTGGTTATATTGCCGTATGTTTCTTGCTTTCTTTTCCGACAGCAACTCATATCTTGTTTCCATTTCGCGTACCGTCCAGAAAAGGGCATTGGTTGCTTTTCTTACATCTGTTACAACAGGGGTAATAAGATGTGGGATCCCGTCATAATCTGAAAGTTCGATTCTTTTTGGATCGATCATAATGAGCTTTACTTCATCCGGAGTCGATTTGTATAACAGGCTGCATATCATGGCATTTAAGGCCACGCTCTTACCGGTTCCGGTTGCGCCGGCAATTAAAAGATGCGGCATCTTGTCGAGTTCTGCCACCACAGGATCCCCCACTATGTTTTTGCCGAGACAGATCGTAAGCTTTGATTTTGATTTTTCGAAAACACTTGAGGCAACAATTCCTTTGAATTTTACAAGCTCTCTGGTGGTATTGGGGAGTTCAATTCCGATCACCGCTTTTCCGGGAACCGGTGCTACGATCCTGATACTTGTGGCACGAAGCGCCAAAGCAAGGTCGTCGGTTAGGCTTACTATTTTATTAATTTTTACGCCCGGAGCCGGTTGATATTCATAGGTCGTAATAACAGGGCCGGGCGATACCGCCACCCCCTTACCGTTAACACTAAAATCGTCAAGTTTTTTTTCAAGGAGTTTTGACTGCATCCGCAAATTTTCATCATCAGCAGAAGAAGGTTTCTCCTTGGAATCATCCAAAAGATTTATAGAAGGCAGTCTAAATCCGGGTTCAGAACGCATGAACTCGAATACTTCCTGTCGAGGAACCGGAGCTTCTTTTATAGATCTGGGTCGGGGAGCTTTGATTTTTATTTCCCGCTCTTTTTCAACAGCGCGTTCCTTTTTTATTTTTGAACTTTTTTTTGATTTTTTCCTTCGTTCTTTCCATTTGACAAACAACGTATGTAATCGATCTGCCGAAAAAACAACGGATCGCCAGGAGCGTTTTGAAAAGTTTGTCAGTGAAAAACCCGTGGCCAGAATCAAACCGATAATCCATAAAAGGACCAGTATAATTACGCCGCCTATAACATTGGAATATTTTACCAGAAATGATTTTAAGAAAATTCCAATGATTCCGCCTGCAGAAAATTTATTTCCAAAAATAATAATGTGGTCATTATATATTGCCAGCAGACTTCCGGTGGTTATAACCAAGAGAATTCCGCCGGTAATGGTAAAAACAATTGCTCTGGAAGGATGGTCTCGAAAAAAGTGAATACTGGTAAGAAGGAGCAAAACAGGAACCCAGAATGCCCCAAGACCAAACGGTCCGATAAGAATACCGGCCAACTGGGCTCCGAACAGCCCGAAGAAGTTGTGAATATGGCCAGAGGAAGTGGCATGGTTAATTGAAGGATCTGCCGGGCTGTATGACAACAGACTGATCAGCGTTAAAACAACTAGAAAAAAGAGTGATATTCCGATAATTTCTTTACGCATAGATTTTCTGATAGGAAATTAGTTTATAGGATATGAGTTGATGAATTCGATTTTTTACGCATTCATCATGAGTTTAATCCGTTATGGTTTCTTATTCCTATTACCCATTTCCTGATTTTTGTTAAACTTCCAGTATAAAAGAAAGTATAACCGGACGGCGTTTTATGGTAAAGGAAAAAAATTTCCTCAGAGCTATTTGTATTTTTGACCGGACTTCATTGACCCGGTCCGGGACCACAGGACCGAATTCGTCTACGATCTCGAGTATAATGCACTTTGCATCTTCCAAAAGATGGCCTGTCTCCGTCTCAAACACAAAGCCGTGGGAAACAATGTCAGGACCGTGTACCACGATTCCTGTTTCCTCATCAAAAACCATGATAACGACCACTAAGCCGTCTTCTGATAACTTACGTCTCTCCTTGAGCACACTTCGCCCGACATCTCCAATTCCTTTACCGTCTATAAACACCCGGCCGGTCAAAACATTCTCTCGAACTCTGCCGCCGTTTTCGGTAAATTCAATAACCTGACCGTTTTCAACAACAAGAATATTTTCCTTTGGAATACCGACTTGCTCGGCCAGACGCGCATGAAGAATCAGATGCCGGTATTCTCCGTGGATCGGAATAAAATATTTAGGCCGGGTCAGGTCTATCATCAGCTTTAATTCTTCCTGAAAAGCGTGTCCGGATACATGGATCTCCGATATTTTTTCATAAATAACGTCCGCCCCTTGTCTATAAAGCTTATTGATAATCTTGGTAATTGCCTTTTCATTCCCCGGTATAAATTTCGATGAAAAAATTACCGTGTCCTCTTCTTTGATCTTTATCTGCTTGTGGGCGCCCGCAGCCATGCGGGCCAGGGCAGCCATGGGTTCTCCCTGACTTCCGGTTGTTATAATTACAATTTCGTCATCCGGAAAGTCATTGAGCTGTTTAACATCCACTTCCATGTCCTCGGAAATAGTTATGTATCCAAGTTCTTTTGCTATATTTACAGTTGTTTCTATGCTCCTTCCGTTGAAAATGACTTTCCTGTCCATTGCCCGGGCAATATCGATAACCTGTTGAATACGACTGATATTTGAAGCAAAAAGCCCCACAATAATCCGCCCTTTTCTCCCTGCACAGATGCTTGCCAGTGTCTCACCGACCTCCTGATCGGAGATCGTATATCCTTCCTTTTCAACATTTGTGGAATCCGACAGCAGGGCAAGGACACCTTGGTCGCCGCATCGTGCAAACCGGTTGACGTCGGTTATCATTCCGTCAACAGAAGTATGGCCAATTTTAAAATCTCCGGTATGAACAACAAGTCCAAGAGGCGTTTTTATGGCAATACCTACCCCGTCAACTGCACTGTGGCAGACCCGGATAAATTCGAGTTCAAAAGGACTTAATTTAAGTTTTTCCCCTGGAGAAATTTCATTCAATAAAGCGGGGGAAAAGAAAGTGTGCTTTTCCAGTTTGTTCCCCACGACACCCAGCGTAAAAGGAGTTCCGAAAATCGGAACGTTTATATCTTTCAGCAGAAAAGGGAGTGCCCCGATATGATCTTCGTGGGCATGGGTTAATACGATCCCTGAGATTTTGGACTTAATTTGTTTTAGATAACTCATATCAGGAATTACGTAATCAATACCCAACATATAGTCTTCGGGGAACATCAGGCCGGCATCAATAATAAAAGCTGAATCGGAATATTCAAAAACCATCATGTTTAGGCCTATTTCTCCAAGCCCTCCCAAGGGTATTATCTTCAGCATAACGCCCTATCCTTTTTGCCTTTCTCAAAAGATTCCAATATTACATTTCTGATTTTTTCCATAAGGTCGTCCTTGGTTTTTCTGGTATAATCCGAAGAGTCAATAGGACTTGTAATTTCAAGAACAACATTTCCGGGTTTAACAAGAAATCGTTTTTTTGGCATAATAAACCATGTGCCATGAATTATAATCGGAATGATATGAACACCGGAATCGACCGCCAAAAAAAAGCCACCCTTTTTAAATGGCTGGATATTGTTATCCTGACTGCGGGTGCCTTCAGGAAAGATTACGACGGACACCCCATTTCGGATAGTTTTTGCCGCTTTATTGAGGCTTTGTATGGCAGATTTGCGATCGGAACGATCGATACGTATATGATCAGCCCTTTTCATGGCATGTCCGAAAAGTGGTATTCTGAAAAGTTCGGCCTTTGCAAGCCATCTGAACTGAACAGGAAGATAAGCCCGGAGAACAGGAATATCAAAATTACTCAAATGGTTGGACATGTAAATGTAAGAACCGACAGGATCTATGTTGTGAAGGCCTTTAACAGTGACCTTGACTCCGCTTGCTACAAGTATGCATTTCGCCCAAATTCTTTCGATTTTATGCAGTGTATTGCTGTTTTTACCGATAAAGGAAGCTAATATAACTATGACAGCAAAAAAACCTGTAACCAGGACAGTCCATAAAAAAATTAACAACGTTCGTATCATAGATCGAACCAGGGCTTTAACCCGATATCATAGCATTAAGTTTGACGGTTTCGTAAAAAGTCCAACTTCTGCGTTGTGCTGCATTTCGTAATCATTCAACGTACGAAAAGTACGCCTCATGATTGCAAAATTTGCACGCCTTGAATTTAAACTTTTTACGAAACCGTCTAAATCGGACTTTTTACGACGCCATCAAGTTTTGATCTTAAGTTTGTCGAACATGGAGTCGACAAACCCGATAAGCCAATTTCGCTGTTTTTCGGTTGCATAACCCATGCAGTTGCATCGCATTCTGTTTTTGGTGCGTACCAGTAGCTCAAAGGCCACAAGGTTTGGTTCAAGATCAACAGCAAAATAAAACGGTTGACATTCTGCATGCTCTCTTTGAACCTGGGTTAGGATGTTCTGATCAAGTTGTAGCCAGTAAATTCCATCCACGTTTGAAGAACCAAATTTCTCATCCATGAATGCCTTGATCGTTTCGTAATCTTTGGGTCTGAGCTCATCAATAACATATTGTTTCATGAAAAATAGAGCTATCACAGTTTGTTTTGCGGTGCAAGATGTATGTTATCCGGTATGTTGCCCAATATCCGATTTGCAAATTAGATGTTGAAATTCTAAATTCCAAACCTTATGATCTTAAAGAAAGGCAAACGAATTGAAAAAGATATTTTCATCAATACTGGAAAAACCGAAATAGTTTAGGTCGTTGGTATTTGGAATTTGTGATTTTAAAAAATCCGTTAACGGTTACAGTTTTTATTTATAAAACCTCATGATACCATTAAATATTTACTTAATAACCTATATCTGCATCTATCTGACCAGTTTCGCACTATATATTGCCATTGAGCGAATAAATGTCAATCATCTCAAGAAATATGGGCAAAAGGTACCTGTCGCTTTTGAGGGGATGATTGATGAAAAAGAGTTGAAAAAGATCAGCCGGTACACCGCGGATAACATTTATTTTAAGCTTTTTCAGACCAGCATCAGTAAAATTATTTTTCTTTATATCATCCTTTCAGGCATACTTCCATGGTTGGCTGAATCTCTTGCCCGGATGAATTTTTTAATAGCTGGCCTTATCTTTTTTGCAGTGATAGGCCTGATAGAAGTATTCATGGGACTTCCTTTTGATTATTATCACAGTTTCGTTATTGAGGACAGATACGGTTTTAACACAAAAACCCTGAGAATATGGCTCTCTGACCTGATAAAGTCCATGCTGGTTTTGATCATTTTAGGGACGTTTCTTCTTTCTGCACTACTTTTGATGATAAAATATGCCGGGCAGAGCTGGTGGATCTGGGCCTGGGCTGTTTTTCTGTCATTCCAGTTAATTATGACCATACTCTATCCCACGGTCATTGCGCCGCTCTTTAACAAGTTCACACCGCTTGAAAATTCCGAACTTAAAGACGGAATTAAACGACTGGCTAAAGAAGAAGGTCTTAACATTGAGGAAATATACCAGATGGACGCAACCCGGAGAACCAGACATACCAATGCATATTTTTCAGGAATGGGAAAAGCCAAGCGGATTGTGCTGTTCGACTCCCTGATCCGGTCACACAGTCAGGATGAAATTCTAGCGATTCTGGCCCATGAAATCGGACATTTGAAAAAAAATCATATTAAAAAACAACTTATCGTCGTTAGCGTTGTATCCCTGTTTCTTTTTTTCCTGGCATCAAAGCTTTTAACCTGGGAGGTTATGTACAATAGTTTTGGTTTTTCAAATATGCCGTGCTACGTGGGTCTGTTTTTGGCGGGCATCCTTTGGGAACCCGCAAACTTTTTTTTATCTCCCATCGGGATGGCAATTTCCAGAAAATTTGAAAGGGAGGCGGATTTTTACTCCCTTGGAATTTTAAAGACCGCAAAACCACTCACAACAGCTCTGAAGAAAATGGCAAAAGAAAATCTTTCAAACCTCAACCCTCATCCGCTTTATGTCTGTTTCAACTATTCCCATCCCCCATTGCTCGAAAGGATCGAGCACCTTGAGACTCGTGAAATATCTGGTCCTCTATAAAGAATTCAGGGATAAATCGGGAAGATGCGATCTGTATTCCGCTTCCAGCTCAATCAGTTTCCTTTTCAGTTCCGATCCTCCGCCGAACCGGCCAAAGGAACCGTCGCTTTGGATAACCCTGTGGCAGGGTATCAGGATAGGAAAAGGGTTGTTTGCCAAGGTTGTACCCACAAATCGATAGGCACGGGGGCGATCAATAGCTTCTGCGATCTCTTTGTAGGATTTCAATTCCCCGTATGGAATATCCGCAGTACTTGCAAAGACAGATTGCTGCAGTTTTGTCAGGCTGCCCATTTCCAACCATTCCCACGGGGGTTGTATAGGCTTTCCTTTGAAATAATCGATTATCGATTCTTTTACCATGAAGGTTTTGTCATGAAAACCTGACTCTTGCCGGCCCAAAGCCTCAACGGCTTTGACAAGGCTCTCTTTGTCCCGGTTGGGGAGTAAAATTTTAATGACGGCAAACAGTGTTACACGGTATATTACCGCCATATGACCCAGAGGTGTTGTGAAAATCAAATAGCAGGTCATTGTTTAATTTTTTCTTTTAAGGAATAAAAATCTGCGGCGGAAATCATGTGGCGGGCGTCGTTCCCCGGTCCTGTGAAGCAAAAGGACCAGGGAACATGCATTTCAAGCTTGATTATATCTCCTCAACTGTAATTGCGCCGGTTTCGCAAACTTCAATACAACTTTCACAACCCAGACACTCGTCCTCATTTACCACAACCGCTTTGTCGTCCTCTATCTCAAATACTTCAACAGGACAAACATCTACACATTCTTCGCAACCTTCACATTTGTCTTCATCAACGTTAACAACAAAAGCCATTTTAAAAGCCTCCTTTCACAATAAAATTAAGTCACGGTATAAAAATAGACCGTATTTCCGTTATCGGCAAAATCCATATACCAATTGATTAATGGAGTCAAGCCTTCTTGTATTTTTTTTATGCGATTACAAGGATCATTTTTTGCAAATTATACAAATGATAACTGTTTAATTCTTTAAATAAATCCATTTCAAACCAGCTAAAATACATTGAAATAATAATGAAACTATTTTAAAGATTACCATTAAAAAAGTTCATAAAGAAACAGACTACCCCTGATACTCGGTTTGCCATGACAAAAATTGTTAATCTTCAATCATATCGAACCAGGGCGCTGGAACAAAGAGCATTTGGGCCCTGGCAAAAACGCTTTAGGGAAACCTATGGCTTGAAAACCCGGCTTTCAGATCTTTCAGACAGAGTACTGTATCACCTGGCACAGCCGGGTGAACCTAGTTCCGTTGCTTATTATGAATTAATCATGGGCATCCTTGACTTTGGAACGACACCCAAATTTCATTACTTAAGTAACAGTGGTCAAATGTTGGTTATTGACATCCATCTCTTTTTGGCAGATCAGGTGCGCTTTGAAATGATGTGGCGATTGGAATGGATCAAAGCCTTTGAAGGAAAGAAATTCAGTTTAATTGAGCTGGTTAAGGATTTTGAAAACATAAGGACAAAATGCAGAGAAAAACCGCCGGAGTTGGAGGAGTCGAATCCTGACTATCATGCTTACATCAGGCTTACCCAAAGAGATAAAGAGGTCTTGATACGCCAGATGCTCCAGAAAGCACTTGAGACATTCAAAGAGAGGTTATAAACATTGATCAGTGTTGAAAATCTCCACAAAAGCTTTGGTTCTCAAATTCTCTTTGAAGGTGCCAGCTTCAAGCTCAACCCAAAGGAACGGATTGGACTCGTCGGCCTCAACGGACATGGAAAAACAACCCTTTTTCGAATCATTATCGGAGAAGAGTCTCAGGATACCGGAACCATAAACATCCCCAAACATTACCGTATCGGTTACGTTCGGCAGCACCTTAATTTTACTAAAGATACGGTTCTCAAAGAGGGAATGACCGGATTGATAGCACAGGAACGGGACCATTACTGGAAGGTTGAAAAGGTTTTAACGGGCCTGGGTTTCAACAAAGATGATATGCAATGCCATCCGTCTGATTTTTCCGGGGGATTCCAGGTTCGCCTGAACCTCGCCAAAGTGCTGGTTTCCGAACCTGATTTATTGCTTTTAGACGAACCTACCAACTACCTCGACATAACCTCCATCCGTTGGGTTGAACGTTTTTTGATGAACTGGCCCCGTGAAATGATGCTCATCACCCATGACAGGGGGTTTATGGACAAACTGGTCACCCACACCATGGGAATATACCGCAAAAAGCTGCGAAAAATCGTTGGAAATACCGAAAAATTTTACACCCAGATTGCCCAGGAAGAAGAGGTGCATGAAAAGACCCGAATTAAAGATGAGCAACGTCGCAGGGAAATTAAACAGTTTATTGTGCGTTTCAGGGCCAAGGCCAGACTTGCCAATCTGGTGCAGTCACGGATTAAAACCTTGGCCAAAACAGGGAGAAAAGAAAAACTGGAGAAGCTCAAGAGCCTTGATTTTGCGTTCAGAAGCAGCCCCTTTCCCGGCAAGCATGTGCTAAGCACCCGGGATTTATCCTTTTCTTACGATCCCTTAAAAACCTTAATCAAAGATTTTAACATTACAATCAGGGCCGGAGATCGTATCTGCGTTGTCGGAAAAAACGGTAAAGGTAAAACTACGCTGCTAAAACTGCTGGCCGGCGTGCTCAGATCGCAACGCGGTGAAATTGTTTTAAACCCAGCTGTTCGGAAAGGTTTTTTTGAACAGACCAATATCCAAAGCCTGGTCCATACCCGAACCGTTGAAGAGGAAATTCTCTATTCGAATTCAGATGTCGATCGTCAGCAGGCGCGTAATATCTGCGGTGCCATGCTGTTTGAAGGCGATAAGGCCTTAAAAAAAATCGGCGTGCTCTCCGGCGGTGAAAAAAGTCGAGTGCTGTTAGGTAAGCTTCTGGCTACGCCGGTAAACCTGCTGCTGTTAGACGAGCTTACCAACCATCTCGATCTGGAATCGTGTGATGCCCTGCTGGCCGCCATCGACAGTTTTGGCGGGACGGTGGTGATGGTAACACACAACGAAATGTTTTTAAAAACGCTTGCCGAACGTCTGATTGTATTTCATAATGACGAAATCCATTTATTCGAAGGTGGTTACCAGAGGTTTCTGGAAAAAGGCGGGTGGGAAGATGAAGAAGATATTCTGCTATCCGGTCCCGTGGAGAATAAAAAGAACAACGCCCGGATAAAGCTGTCCAAAAAAGAGATAAGGCAACTGCGCTCGGAATTTATTGCCGAACGTGCCAGGATCCTCAAACCCCTTGAGCAGCATCTCCACCGAACCGAAAACCATATTGAAAAACATGAAAAAACGCTCGCTGAACTTCATGCTACCATGCAGACGGCCACACAGGCCGGTGACGGCAGCAAAATAACGGAACTTTCAAAGTCGATTCATCGCTGCCAAGTGGACATCGAAAGACTTTATGATAAACTTGTGAAATCTTCCAGCGTTTTTGAGGCGAAAAAAACTATTTTTGAAGAAAAATTAGAACGGATAGAACCCAATTAGAAGAACCCTTCCAAAATTAATTGTGAAGCAAGTGGTTATGCGCAGACTAATCTTTTGGAATATGAAGATATCGGTGAATTGAGCTGTAGCGGGATAAACCAATGCGGCTTTCGGGGCATTCATTGATTTATTATTTGTTTTGTTCAAATAGCTTTAATCCTTCCTCCAGGGCTATTTTTCGCCCTCGCATAGCTGATTGGCTTACAGTAGGCTGTGCTAAATTTAACTTTTGGGCCAGTTCTACGGTCGTCATCCCCAACTCTCGCATACCCCAGTAACACAGTAAACTTCGTGCTTTTACAGTTCGCTTATATTTTCCTCGAGTCAAAACATCCTTTGGCTCAATACTCAGGCACTGAGCCACACGATTAACCAACCAGTCAAAATCGTACCCCTGTGCATCAAACTTATACTTGCGCTCCAAGCTTTCCTGAGCCTTTTTTAATACATTCTCAACAAAATCTCCATCACCTAAAATACGCTCGTCACTCTTCATCCGAGCAGCATTCTTGCGCAGTGCTTTGACCGCCGACCAGCCACCGGCACTGCGAATCAAGCCACCGCCCACTAAATCAGACCTTCGACCCTTGGCAATCCCCTTCTTGACATATTGCCGGTAGCGCCGACGGGCAGTTGAATACTTATTGTCATAATGCTTTAAAATGTAACCCGCATCCTGCCAGTCATGCTTCTTTTTGCCCATCAGCACGCTATGGCCGCAATAGGAGTACTTATCTAATTTCTTTAAATCCGATACGAGCCTGGCCCTAAGAGGATTGAGGTGAATGTAGCGTACCAACTCCAATAAATATGAATCTTCCTGGCACAAAATTGACTTATATCGATTTTGAAATAACTGCCCGCGGCGTCGATGCTGGCGGTTAAAGCTAATCGCGTATCCGGTCAACAGCCGCCGCATCACTGTGGCTATCGATACCGCTCCTGTTCGCAACAACAGGTGGAAGTGGTTCGGTATTAAAGCCCATGCAAAACAAGGGGTTTCTGTGTCGGTTAAAATAATACCAATCCGGTTTAAAAAATTATCCCGGTCGCTGTCATCATAAAATATCTTTCGACGTTCGATTCCCCTTACTATTATATGATGTAAAGCGCCAGGAGCGTCTATGCGGGCTTTTCGTGGCATAGGATCTCTATAGAATAACCCCAATCGGTTGTCAACCAATATTCCAATGGATGTCCCCAATATCCCTGTGAGTCACCGTTGAAGACATCTCACAAATTGACTTGCAGACCTTTTTCCCTCAGGTATTCCTTTACCTGTCTAATACCCAGGATGCGATAATGAAAAACCGAAGCTGCGAGTAGAATCTGAGCGCCTCCCTGAACAACACCTTCATAGAAATGCTCCAGATTGCCTGCCCCACCTGAAGCGATTACGGGTAGGTCCACTGCATCTGAAATGGCCTTTGTGAATTCTAAATCATAGCCAGCTTGTGTGCCATCTCCATCCATGCTTGTTGGCAGAATTGCGCCTGCTCCTAGTTCCTGGCATTGTTTTGCCCAGGCTACCGCATCTTGACCGACCGGTTTTGTGCCCCCGGAGACAACCAGTTCAAACCCGGAAGGCATCTCCTTGTTTCTTTTGGCATCGATGGCCACGGTTACCTTTTCGGCGCCAAATTGCGCGGTTGCCCGTCTAACCAAATCCGGGTCTTTGACTGCAGCGCTGTTTATGGAGATTTTGTTAGCACCGGCTTCAAGAACCATTTCGATGTCTTCCAAAGTGGAAATACCGCCGCCGACTGTTAATGGTATGTCGATCACTGAGGAGACTTTATTGACCCATTCGAGTTTCGTTTTTCGGTTTTCTACAGTTGCTGCTATATCTAGCACGGCCAGTTCATCGGCACCTTCCTTTTGATAATACGCGGCATTTTCAACAGGGTCACCTGCATCTTTGAGTTCAACGAAATGTACCCCCTTCACTACTCGGCCATCTTTCATATCCAGGCATGGCATGATTTTCACTATACTCATAATTTCTCCTTTCTGGATTCTGTAATTGTGTCTCCTATAGAGTCCATCATAATGCAGCTATCGGGTAAAATAGCCTTTTGTGGATAGACACTAGTTAAAATGTGGTTCCAACACCCAAGCCAAAATGAAATCTCGGATGGGTCTGCGTTGCCTTTGGCCAAAGCTTAATCTCAATTGCCTCCAAAAGGGGATAGGCATAATCGAAATCACCGATAGCTCGAACTTTACTCCCCTTGAACATACCTACTACGGTAAGCAACATCCCCTTTTGATAGATTGCAGGATCAAGCAACTGCTCTGATTGAACAAGGAAGCGGCCATGGGATTGATCAAGATTCACGGGCCGACCACTATTGCCAATTGCTAATTGCAAGACCGTGAGTTCGGATAAGGTCGATGAGACTTTGGTCTCTAAAATCTTTCCACCGAACATGACGACCTCACCGTCATAGACGTCAGGAGTCTTTTGCAGCTTTGAGAACGTACCCATGTAAGTAACCTTTGAGCGCGACTGTTGGGAAATTCCCGTGGCGCAACCGGTCACAAACATAATGAAAAAAATACCGAAAATGTACCCGGCTCGTCTGATTGTCATATTCTCCTCCTACCAGTAATAGGGATGATGGTTATACCGATGCCAATAGTAAGGATATGGATAAAACCATGGTTCGTAGTAAGGAGTAGGATAATAACGCTGATCCTCTGGCCAGAGGTATATTTCACAGCTTTCGATCTTGAGATATGGCTGGGGAAATTCATTGACTCTTTCGAACACAGAGCCGACTACTGTACCCGCCACGGTAATTTTACGATCCTTGGTGTAAATCTCCGGGTCCAAGAAGCCCTTTTGCGAGATTATGAATCTACCTTCTGAATAATCCCTTGATTCGGGCTCTTCTCCAAATCCCAGCGGTGCTTGCAAGACTCTAATAATCGATTGATCAGTCAAATTCTTAGTTTCAAGGATGTACCCTCCCAGGATCACGGTATCTCCCAGATGCTTATCCGGTTCCTGAAGAAGCATTTTAAAATTAACAGACGGTATTGATTCCGTCCTGATCTGTTGAGAAATAACCGAACAGGACCCGGTAAAAACCGTAATTAGTATTGCCAGCAATGTAGTTCTCAAAATACTCATAATAACTCCCTTAATTGCAAAAAAATAATAGAAAAGGAAGTTATGAAACACAAATAAAAAATGTGCGTTTTGTGTAATCTGCTGTTTATATGGTAATCCACGGTGACCTACGATCAACCACCTTTTTCAAGAAGACCGATCAGCGTGTTTTTAAATTTTGTGCCATTATTTTTATCTTTTACACCAAACGAATCGTTTTCAACACAACGAGCGAAAAATTCATGCGGTGTTTTATCGGATACAATATAGAGAGATAACCAAGCGTTTATCTCGTATCCGGCTACTTGTGGTACTCTAATAATGTCATCTGTTGGAGAAGGCCAGGCATGGGTCACAAACATTTCAAGATGTTTCATTAATTCATCCTGCCATGTTTCTAACGCTTCAACCCTTTTGTTAACCACCGGTATGGCGTCTAAAACAACCACAAGTTCCGCTTCAGGCGCGCTGTCCATCAGGGACTCAAAAACAGACTTGCTAGTGGTGACAAAAAGTCCGGAATCTTGTTGGTCCTGTTGCATAACACGGGTCCAGGCCTGTATCCGCTCTTTTGTCATGTAATGACCCGGATCATGGGATTCCAATGTTTTTTCAGGAGCAATTTCTTCATCAAGAGCGTGGTTTTCGCCTTTAAGGTCCTTCATGAAATTCTGTTCCATTGCTTCTATGGCCCGAAGATCCTGATTTAATGTGAGGTTCTGCATGTCATATTCCTGGGCAAGATGAAGAAACAATGCGGCATTAAGCAGAAGATCGGGTTTTTCTTGCGAGCGGTTTTGACGGCCCCCTTTATTTTTAATATCAGCCGTTATCTGTCTTGTTGAGGTTTCATCAAAAAACGGAATCTCATCAGCTCTTGATTTTAAAAAAGCTATTTCGCTCCCCTGGTGAGAATTTGTCCAGATACGGTATTGTTTGAGAATTTCATCAAGTTTTTCTCCGTCATATTTCACTGGTATACGAATGTCAAGAATGCCGCTTTTCGCCAATTTTTGCATCTCATCCGGTACTTTTGTGCTTGATATCTGATACACGGCTGTCTGTCTAAAACAAGCCGCGAGTGCTTGGCAAACAGGTTTTGTAATAAATGTAAATGGGAAATAAATTGGTTTCATTGTTCCTCTCTATGCACTAGTCAAATCGATATTTTATTGATGTCAAATGAGACGTTGTTTCTCGAAATAAAAGTGAGCTAAAGTTTGAAGTGAGCTAAAGTGAGCTAAAATTGAGGAAAGCGCTTTCAGCGCGATCAATTTAAAATTGGCAGAATACCTCAACTTTAGGCACTTTAGATCACTTTAGGCACTTTAGGCACTTAATGCGCTGTAATGATAACCCGTTCCAGGTATAAAACAAAGCCGGGTCCTTTTAGCACAGATTTTTACTTGAGTAATTGCCCAATTCTGTTCCACCTGACCCCAAAATTTTCCTTGTCCCAGGACCAGTAGATGATTAAGGCTTTACCTTTTACCACCTTCAAATCGACAAAGCCCCAAAACCTGCTGTCATAACTCTGATCCCGGTTGTCTCCCATTACAAAAAGTGAATCTTCGGGAACAACAACCTGTCCGAAATTATCCCTGGGTTGTATAACCGCCGGAAAAATATCAGGGTCTGTATGAATACCATAGTCATGATTGAGCAGCGTGTGGTTCACATAAACCTTTTTGTCACGCACCTCAATTACATCTCCTGCAACGCCGATGACCCGCTTGATAAAATCTTTACTAGGATCCTCGGGAAATTTAAAGACGATGATATCGCCGGCTTTCGGATCTTTTATCGGAATAATGGTTTTCTGTAAAAATGGAATCTT
>JAUWLP010000153.1 GCA_030613575.1 Desulfobacteraceae bacterium | reverse complement strand
GCAAGAGTTTGAAGTGAACTAAAGTTTAAAGTGAGCTAAAGTTAAGGAATTCTGTCAATTATATAAAATCAGCGGAGCGAAGCGACACCATAACTTTAGGCACTTTAGATCACTTTAGTCACTTTTAACTTGTACGGCTTTAAGCACAGCCCCTTTCAGGGGCAAACCAAAGCCTGGTCCTTTGGGCCAGGATTCTTTACTTCTTCATCTGTTAAATAACATGCCGGATCCGGTGCCCAGATATCACCTGTTACCGCTTCAGACCGTACCCTGAAATTGCCGGCACAGATGTCCAGCCATCTGCATGTTGCACATCTTCCCTTGGCGTACTTTTTTTTCTCCTTAAGTTTTTTCATAAGAGGATCCGAAGTGTCGGTCCAGATTTCAGAAAAGGGCCGATCTTTGACATTGCCGAAACTGTAATGGCGCCAGAATTGATCGGGGTGCACCTCTCCATCCCAGCTTATGCAACCGATACCTATTCCGGAGCTGTTGCCCTCATTCATTTGAAGAAGTTCGAGAACCTCTTTGGCCCGATCGGGATTCTCTTTTAAAAGCCTTAAGTAAAGATATGGGCCATCAGCGTGATTGTCGACGGTTAAAACCTCCTTAATATGCCCCTTATCATGTAATTTTTTTGTAAGATCCATGATAAGATCGACAGCTTTCCGGGATTCCTGATGGGACAGATCTTCCTTTACGAGCTCTGTTCCGCGACCCGCATACACCAGATGATAAAAGCATGCTCTCGGAATATCCAACTCTTGGAGAAGCTTAAAAATTTTTGAGATTTCACTTACATTCGATTTGTTGATTGTAAAGCGGAGCCCAACTTTTATACCTACTTTCTTGCAGTTTTCAATTCCTTCCAAAGCCGACCTGAAAGCCCCCTTGACACCTCGGAACCGGTCATTAATCTCTTCCATGCCATCGAGGCTTATGCCCACATATGACAGACCGATTTCTTTAAGCGTTCGTGCTTTTTGAGGGGTTATCAGGGTCCCGTTTGTCGATATAACCGCTCTCATACCCTTTTTGACGGCATAGGCTGCAAGTTCAGGGAGATCCTTTCGGGTCACAGGTTCACCACCGGAAAATAAGATAACAGGAACGCCAAAATCTGCAAGATCATCTAAAAGATTTTTGCCTTCTGTGGTTGAAAGTTCACTGTCAAAATCCCTGTTTTTAGCATGAGCATAGCAGTGTACGCATTTTAAGTTGCATCGCTTTGTAATATTCCAGACGATTACCGGCCGTTTATCGCTGGAAAACTGTAAAAGGTGGGATGGTAATTTTGATGACATTCGCCCATAACGAAGGGCATCCGATGGCTCAACAGTTCCGCAGTAAAGTTTTGATATTCCGATCATATTGATATCTGGGGTTCAAGGTTCAGAAAATAATAGTTAATAATCAATGGGTAACAATTAACAATTGATTATTAGATCAGGGTTCAAGTGTTGGGCAACAAGTTATGTTTCAGCTCATCTTTAATGAGATTGCTTATAAAAGCCTCGGGATTCAAAAGAGCGCTTCTTGTGATAAAGAAACGGTTTCTTCCGGTTTTTTCCCGAATCAGGTTGAGGCCGTGTTTAAAATCGTTTGTCAGATGTTCATAAAAATCTTCAACATTAATATTGTCCTTTTCAAACCTTTCGATTATAAAATCTATGGCATCATCTTCCAGGACAATGTTAATATCATTGTTTTTAAAAAAGAATAGCTCTATTTTTTTAATGTCATCATAAAAGGATTTGATTTTGTTGATTACCTTTTCGATATCCATAATATGACCGGAGTAATAAGAGGCCACCACTTGGATGCGAGAAGGCGTCAAGGTAAGACCGTATTTTTCCGACAGGTTTTTCTTGTTAGAGTTCAAGTAGGTTATGATAAATTCTTTTTCTTCACGAGCAAGCTTTTCAAATGTTTCATTTAATTCGCTACGGTTTGATAATGCCATCATGTTTTCAAGGGATTTTTCGGGATCTTGGATTACGGAAACCGTTACCGGAAATTTTTTAATATCGCATGACGGCATTTTTTTTTCAAACAAAAGAAGTGCCCCTTCCACGGCACTAACCAGGCCTCTGGCGCCGGTATTTTCTTTGAAGGCTTTTTCAGCGAGAACACGAAGGGCATTGTACTCAAATTTCACGTCAATATCATATGCCGCAAAATCGAGTTTTTTGCCGAGAATGACCGGGTTGCTGGGATTTTTCAGGATTTCAAAAAGATCCTCTTGGGTCAACTTTTCAAAAACAGCCCTTATCGGAAGGCGGCCGACAAATTCGCTTTCAAATCCGAACTCTATCAGATCTTCGGCTTTGGCCTGTTGAAGGATGTCCGCATCATCCCGAGCGTTTTTAATGTTTGCTCCGAAGCCGATTTCCTGATGGGCGACCCGTTTTTTAACAATCCGGGATAGGTCGCCGAAGGCACCGCTCATAATAAACAGTATATTAGCGGTGTTGACCGCACGTTTGTCCCGTTTGCCGGTCTTGCGAAAGCGCTCGATTTCCTGAATCATTGAAATAGGATCATGGGGCACTTTTAAATCAACTTCGGTCTCTTCCATGGGTTTTAAAAGCGCTCGCTGAACCCCTGATCGTGATACATCCGCACCAATAATGTTCCGGCTCGACGCAATTTTATCGATTTCATCGATATAGATAATACCGTATTGAGCCAGTTCAATATCACCGTCAGTTTCTTGCACGAGATCCCGGACAAGATCTTCTACATCACCGCCCACATAACCGGTTTCGCTGAATTTGGTTGCGTCACCCTTTACAAAAGGAACATTGATTTTTTTCGCGATCAGTTTAATGATATATGTTTTTCCAACTCCGGTGGGACCGAACATGAGTATGTTGTTTTTGATGTGGCCGACCATGTCCGTGATATCATCAGCAGAGGTTTCGGCACGTTTTATCCGGTTGAAATGGGTACATATTTTTGTGGCCAGTATGGCTTTGGCGTTATCCTGTTTTACGATATACTGGTCGAGATAAGAGATAAGATCTTCGGGTTTTAAATCGAAATCGATTTTTTTTTCTTTATGGGTAGGCTTTTCTGTCTTTTCGGAGGTGATTTCACAGGGGACAACCAGCGGAGATACCATTTTAACACTGCCGCCGAATTTCTTGGTAAGAAAATCGCCTATCTCTTTTTCAATCTCTTTTGGATTCGGTATTTTTTCATTATGTTCTTTCATAATTTTAGACTATAATCACGCCTTATAAAAATGCAAGAAGGAAAGCGATAGAACAAAAAAAAGGCAGGGCTAATTGAAAGCCCTGCCTTAATCGCCTTGAATTGCTTTTTTGTTTGATTCAAGGCTTATTCAAGTTCGGTTGAGCCGTCACCCAAAATGAGTGTGGAGTCGTCCGAGCCTGTTTTTTAATGATTGCCCAATGCAAAAAGGCATATGTACCGACAAAATTTAAAAAACCATATAGGACTATATATCTTGTATGTCAAGAAAAAAATAATACAATATATGGTAGCTAAAAAATCTTAAGACTGAGTTGCAGACATTTTATTGTTTTTTTTATATAGCCTAAATTCTGCAAGCCTTGTATCGGCCGGATATACAAGGCATCAATCGTGCAGCCGTATTGTAATACTGCAATCGATTGATAACGCAGTAGATCCGGTCGATACGAGGCTCCCGAAGGGTTAACTTTTTTCGAAATTTAATCTGGATTTTATCCTTTATTTTGACTTTTATCGGTGTGTGGATATTGACAATAATGTCTCGATACCGCATTGTATCGATAGCAAATTTATCTCTTTCGAAAAAAGTTAATGCAGATTTTAGGTATAACTATTGTACGACAATCGGAAGTGGTTGACCAAAGGTAATTGAGCATTCAATGACTGAAATTATGAAAAAAAGAACACCCATTGCTGTGGTCGGGATGGCTTGTCTATTCCCGGGGGCTCCGGACCTTAATACGTTCTGGCAAAACATTGTTAACAAGGTTGATACAACCGGCGAAGTTCCTGCGGATCGATGGATAGTTGAACCTGATTTAATGTATCATTCTGATTCATACCCTGACAAAACTTTTTCAAAGCGGGCCTGTCTTATAAATGATTTTAAATTCGATCCCAAAGGAATCGATCTTGACGAGGAGCTATTAAAAGAACTGGACCCTTTGCATCAAATGGTACTTCACACCGGTCATGAAGCATTATCAAGCTGCGTAACCACATCTATTAATAAAAAAAATATCGGGACCGTTCTTGCTGCTATTGCACTGCCTACGGACGCTTCCTCTTCAATCACCAGAAAGATACTGGGAACATCTTTTGAAAAAAAACTTTTTGGTGATATTGCCCCGGATAAGCGTATCCGACTTTCCAGGGAGGAATGCCTGGCCGGCAGGGTAACCAGTCTCCCGGGCGCTATACTTGCCGAAGGACTCGGTCTCGGGGGTGGAAGCCATACCCTCGACGCCGCCTGTGCTTCATCACTTTATGCTGTTAAACTTGCATGTGACGAACTACGGTCTTTTCGTGCTGATGCAATGCTCGCAGGGGGAGTATCAAGACCGGAATCTCTTTACACTCAGGTTGGCTTCAGCCAACTCCGTGCTTTGTCACCTTCAGGCTGTTGTGCCCCGTTTGATGAAAGTGCAGACGGACTGGTGGTGGGAGAAGGAGTCGGGATACTCGTATTGAAACGGCTCGATGATGCCCTGCGTGATAAAGACAGCATTTATGCTTTAATTCAGGGTATTGGTCTTTCCAATGACATGCGGGGCAACCTTCTGGCCCCGGACAGTGAAGGCCAGGTACGTGCCATGCGCAGCGCTTATGCCGACTCCGGCTGGTCTCCTCAAGATATCGATCTCATTGAATGCCATGGTACAGGAACGTTGGTGGGAGATGCAATCGAGCTTCAGAGCTTGAGAAGTCTTTGGGATGAACCCGGTTGGTCTCCGGGTCAATGTGCCATCGGATCGATTAAATCGATGATTGGCCATCTATTGACCGGAGCTGGTGCTGCCGGAATGATCAAAATCCTTCTGGCACTAAAACATAAGATTTTGCCTCCATCAATTAATTTCAATAGAGCCCCTGTCAAAAGCCTTCTTCATAACAGCCCGTTTCGTGTGCAAACCCAAGCAGAACAATGGATCAGGAAAGATATAGACACCCCTCTGCGCGCTGCTGTCAGTGCATTCGGATTCGGAGGAATAAACAGCCACCTGCTTTTTGAAGAATGGGACCATGAAATTGAAAATTGCCGGGTAAAAATTGCCGATTGTCAATCTTCAATCTTCAAATCTCAATCCTCAATCCTCAATCGTCAATCGTCAATTAAAAAGCTTCCTGTGGCGATTATTGGAATGGCGTCTGTTTTCGGTTCCTTAAAATCTCTAAAAGAGTTGCAGGAAACCATTTTCAGAGGAGAATCGATCATTAAAAAAAGGCCCAAAAACAGATGGAACGGTTGTGACGTAATTGCCGACAGCCTTCTTGACGGACGGGCGGCATGGGGTGGATTCATGGATGAACTTTCCCTTGATATTAGAGAGTTTCACATACCTCCCAATGAAATTCCTGATATACTCCTTCAACATCTGTTGATGCTTAAAGTTTCTGCCAATGCAATGAAGGATGCAGGCCTTCCCCTCAGAGAAGAACGATCACGCATGGGAGCTTTCATAGGCATCGACTTTGACTTTGAAGCCACCGATTTTCACCTCCGCTGGCACCTGAAAAATTTAGTTCAGAAATGGAAAACAACAAACCGTTCGGGATTAAATCTTGATGATGAGAAAGAAACAGCCCTCTGGCTGGAGTCATTGCGGGATGCCTTTCGACCGCCACTTACAGCAACCCGAACTCTGGGCGCTCTCGGCGGAATTATCGCCAGCAGAATCGCCAGAGAGTTTCGCTTCGGAGGACCGAGTTATGTGGTGTCAAATGAAGCGGCTTCCGGCCTGAAGGCCCTTGAAGTCGGGGTTCGATCACTTCAGCAAAACGAAACCGACGCTGTTCTTGTAGGAGCGGTTGATCTTTGCGGTGAAGTTCGCAGTGTCATCACATCCAATCAGATAAGACCTTTTACCAAAAGCCATAGAATTAGCCCATTTGACAGGTCGGCGGATGGAACTCTTCCCGGCGAAGGAGCTGTGGCACTAGTACTTAAAAGGCTTGATAAGGCAATAAAGGATGGCGACAGGATATATTCTGTTATAAAAGGAATCGGAAAAGCAGGTCAGGGTGGAGTTAAAACCGATACGCCTTCAAAAAATGGTTATATTCTCTCTCTGAAACGATCTTTTAAGGATGCCGCCATTTCACCATCTTCCATAAGTTTTGTTGAAACCCATGGCAGCGGCAACCCTTTGGAAGACCGGGTTGAATCAGAAGCTCTTAACGAGTTTTTCGCCAACCGCAAAGAGCCGTGCGCCATCGGATCAGTAAAACCTAACATAGGACACGCAGGGTCTGCCTCCGGCCTGGCGTCATTA
>JAUWLP010000169.1 GCA_030613575.1 Desulfobacteraceae bacterium | reverse complement strand
ATGAATAATAACCACACAGAACATGCACATGGTGATTTAAAAGGCAAGAAATTAGGTATATCGATTCTTTTAAACATCACAATCACAATTGCGCAAGTAGTAGGTGGCTTTATTTCAGGAAGCCTGTCGTTACTATCAGATGCAATGCATAACTTCAGTGACGTCATCTCCCTTATCATTAGTTACATTGCGGATAAACTTACAAAAAAGAAGTATACACTACAGCAGACATTTGGATATAAAAGAGCAGAAATTATTGCGGCCTTCATTAATACTGCAATGCTTCTTGTAATTGCTGTAATACTTGCAGAAGAAGCAATATCCAGATTTAAACAGCCGGTAGTAATTGAATCATTATGGGTCATCGCATTAGCAATTCTAAGTATCCTTGTTAATGGAGGCAGTGTTCTGTTGTTGAAAAAGGATGCTTCAGAAAACATGAACATTAAGTCTGCTTATCTACACTTATTCTCGGATATGATCACTTCTTTTGCTGTACTACTTGGCGGTATTGCCATGTATTATTTCAATATATTTTGGATAGACAGTGCGCTGTCGATTTTGATTGCAGCTTATCTGGTATATTCATCCTGTGGATTACTTAGGCGAACTTTAGGCGTATTAATGCAGTTTGCTCCACCTAGTACTGATTTGAGAGCCATTGAAAACGAAATATTAAGATTCCCTACAATTGAAAATATTCATCATGTGCATGTATGGCAATTAAATGACAAAGAAATTCATTTTGAAGCTCATATTGACTTTAATGCAGACATAAAATTGAGTAAAGTAGCTGAAATTACGGGACAAGTTCGCCAATTGCTACGTGATAAATTTAAAATTAATCATACTATTTTACAACCTGAGATCGGGTCTGATGATTCTAGCCAATTTATTGTAGATGAAAGGTGATGGTAATAGTTCACCGGGGCAAAATATTTGACAGGATAACAGGATAAATATGATATTAATCCGCTATAAGTCTGGCGGATAAATCCAGTAAATCAAAAAAAAATATCACAACCTGAAGAAGGAAAAAATGGAATATAGAGAGCTGACGGAAAAAGTGATTGGTTGCGCTTATCGTATTTACAACAAAATGGGATTTGGATTCCTTGAAAGTGTTTATGAAAAAAATCATGTTAATCTTGTTCATCCTGTCTAAGATAGCTGAACGGCTACAGGTGATGTTAATATACATGGGAACATGTTTGTAAGACACAAAAAGAGATTGATCATCTTCACCCGTTATCCGGAACCGGGAACTACCAAAACCAGACTTATTCCTCTGTTAGGGGCAGAAGGTGCTGCAGATCTTCAGCGTAAAATGACGGAACATACGCTGGTGCAGGTGAAAAGATTATCAACATCACATGAATTAAGCGTTGAGATTCGTTATGAAGGCGGCAATGAGAGTTTAATGAAAAACTGGCTTGGCCCTGATTTCGATTATCGGCTCCAGGGCAGCGGTGATCTTGGACTGCGCATGCAACGTTCTTTTGAGGATGCATTCAGACCCGGAACAGAGACGGTTGTCATTATAGGCACTGATATTCCTGATTTATCAGGTGTTGTGATTCAGAAAGCCTTTGATGTCCTTAAACAAAAAAATGTGGTGCTGGGTCCTGCCAAAGACGGCGGATACTATCTAATCGGATTACAAAAAGACTCTCTATCACAGGCCACCCCTTATTTATTTACCGGTATAAACTGGGGAAAGGATGGTGTTCTTAACAAAACCTTAGAGGTCGTGAAGAGCCTTGGATTAAACTTTTCGCTTCTTGATGAACTGGAAGATGTGGACCGGCCCGAAGATCTATCGATCTGGGGACGAGCGCATAATCCGAACAAACTAGAATTTTTACCCAAAAACATCTCAGTTATCATACCGGCCATAAATGAAGCTGATAATATTGCGAATACCATAGAAAGTATCGGTCCCGGGGATAAAAAGGAAGTAATTGTAGTCGATGGGGGAAGTAATGACGATACGGTGTGGATTGCGAAATCACTGGGTGCAAGAGTTATCACCAGCGCCCCGCCACGGGCACGGCAAATGAACCAGGGTGCCGCTGAAGCCACCGGTGATGTGCTTGTTTTTCTTCATGCCGATACACGGCTGCCGGAAAAATTTGAAGACTTTATTCTTAACAGTTTCAAACAACCCGGAACGGTTGCCGGAGCATTCGAGCTGCGCATCGATTCCGGCATTCCTGCTCTTCGGCTTATTGAACGCCTTGCAAACTGGCGCTCCCGATGTCTGAAAACACCTTATGGCGATCAGGCGATTTTTATTTTATCACGGGTTTTTCATCAGGTTGGAGGATTTCCTGATATTCCCATAATGGAAGATTTTGAACTGATCAGGCGCTTGCGAAAGCAAGGGGAAATAGCAACTTTACCCGTGCCTGTTTCAACATCCCCCCGTCGCTGGCAAAACTTAGGCATATTAAAAACCACCCTAATCAACCAGTTGGTTATTGCAACGTATTTTATGGGTGTTGCCCCAGAGGTGATTGCATGGTGGTATCGCCGCAGTAAAGGTGTGTCTGAAAGGAGGTAAAAAATGTACGATTCGGAATTTAAAGATATTACTGCCGAAGAATTGAAGCAATTTATCAAATCCCACAATGAAAAGGAGTACCTGCTTGTGGATGTCCGACAGCCGGATGAATATTCGGAAGGCCACATCCCAGGGGCTAAGTTTATTCCCTTGAATGAACTCGTATCCGATCTTTCCGGTTTACCTGCAAACAGGGATCTTGTTTTCTACTGCCATAGCGGTGGTCGCTCTCTGGCTGCGGCATCCATATTTTTCGAAGAAGGTATTACTGAAAAAACAACATATAATCTAGAAGGAGGGATCCTTGCCTGGGAAGGCAAAACGCTGAAAGGATTTCCCAAAATACAGGTTTTTGATAAAACCAAAGGGCCTGTGGAACTTCTGCTCACCGCCATGGATCTGGAAAAAGGAGCCTGGCGATTTTATACATATATTCTGGATAACATTTCAGTTGATCCGATTATTTCTACCTTGGAACAGTTGTCAAAGGCAGAAATCGCACACGCCAGAACCGTTTACGGGTTCTGGAAAAAAGCTGCAAGCGCTCCCATTTCCTTTGACGAACTCTACGCAAGCCTTAAGGGAGAAATCCTTGAAGGTGGGGAAAGCCTTGTGGAAGTGCTTGGATACCTGGAAAATATTGAGGAAAACCGGTGTCTGCAAATTTTAGAACTGGCCCTTCACATCGAGTACGCTGCCTTTGATCTTTACAAAACCATGGCAGATCATGAAAAAGACCAGACCATTCGGGACAGTTTTCTATCCATTGCCCAGGCCGAAAAAAGCCATATGCGAATGCTGATTCGCGCGCTGGATCAATGCGTTTGATGCCGAAATCTGGATACTGGATAAAATCTGGATACCGGATACTGGCTAAAGAAGATCCATCAACAAACACATTTTTGCTTTTAATTTCAGTACAAGCTCGCAAAGAAAATCGAAAACTCATTCTTGGAGGTTTTATCATGAAAAAAGCTTTTTTTATATTAGTAATTATTTTTGCTGCATCAGTTGCTTTTGCTTCGGCACAGGAAGGTAAAGAACTTTTTGAAAGAAAATGCGATAAATGTCATTCCCTTGGACGTTCTTTAAGAAAGACTAAGAATTTAGCGGCATGGAACAGGACGATAAAGAGGATGGCTCGACTCTCTGATGGATTAATTACAGAAAAAGATGTAAAAGAAATAGCAAAATATCTGGCTGTTAAAGAACAACCAATTAAACCTGTTGCTTATGAAAAACCAAAAGAAGATGTTAAAGTGCCTGCGGAGCATGAGTTGTTTGAGTTTAAAAAAGTCCGGGTTAACCAGTTCATAGAACCTTCAGTGTGTAGTGAATGCCATTCTGAAAAATATAAGCAGTGGAACGGCTCTATGCATAGTAAGGCTTTTACCGACCCACTCTGGCGTGCAGCGACAAAACTGTTTTTTAAAAAAGCGGTTAAACAAGAGGAAATCCTTGAGATGAAAGCATGTGTAAAATGCCATACCCCTCTTGGTTTCCGTTCCTATAATATTTCTTCTCCCGGGGACAATTATGACAAACTTGCGGAGTTACCGGCTCAAGGGATTTTCTGCAACTGGTGTCATAACATAAACGAAGTAAAACATATCGGCAATGCTCGATATGAGGTGACACCGGGAGGAGGAGAGGACGATCCATCAACTATGCTTGGCCCACTTAAAGATGCAAGTTCCGATTTCCATCCTACAAAATATTCAAAACTGCATACAAAATCTGAATTCTGCGGGCTTTGCCACAATGTTTCTCATGCGGCAAATAAACTTCCTTTTGAACAAACTTATGACGAATGGAAACACAGCCCTTATAACACTGGAAATCCTGAAACAACGGTCAACTGCCAGGACTGCCATATGAGGCAAAAGCCGGGCATTCCCGCAACAGGAAAAACCAGAAGGCCCGACAATCCAGGGAAAGCGGCTGATGACGGGCCTGACAGAAAACATGTCTGGACTCACTATTTTGTTGGAGCAAATGCAATGGCCACAAAGCTTTTAAAAAGCGATATGCACGCACAGATGGCTGTAGAACGACTCAAGAATGCCGCGGACTTAGAAATAATCAAAAGTGATTCCTACAGGAAAAATGAACTCTCCCAAATCTTTATAAAGGTCATAAATTCAGGGGCAGGGCATTATCTTCCCACAGGGATTACAGAAATAAGGCAGATGTGGCTTGATGTAAAAATTACCGATAGTAGAAGAAAAACAATTTTCAGATCCGGCAGTCTTGATAACAAGGGCAATATTGATGAAAATGCTGTATTATATTACACGCAGCTTGGCAATGAAAAGGGAGAGCCTGTTTTAAATGTGGCGCTGGCAGACAGGATACTTTATGACCACCGTATCCCACCCAGGGGATATATGATCGAAAAATATACTTTTCAGATACCGTCAGATGCTATTTCACCGTTAACAGTTGAAACAACTCTTAAATATCGTAGCGTTTCCCAGTCACTTGCAAGAGAATTGCTTGGTGACAGTGCATCTGAAATTCCTATTGTAGACATGTTTAATTTGGTTGAAAAAATAGAGTTTTAATATGCAGGCATTAAGACTTGACAGTCTTGTGAGGAACTTTGGGGACGTCCTGATAAAGTGTTTTAGCAATTGCCGAAGGCGATAGGCCCAGGTGACGGCCGGTTTCAGTCAGCGAAATTCCCTAAACTCAGGGCACATCTAAATCCAACATCAGAGAAAGCTTCCCATGGGTACCTGAAACTTTTAGATTCTGATCTTGAGCTAAGAGAACTATCGACGACGAGACTCAGATAGGAAATATCCCCTCTGGTTCCAGC
>JAUWLP010000142.1 GCA_030613575.1 Desulfobacteraceae bacterium | reverse complement strand
TTTTATTGGAACCATAATAATTGCTCTATATCAGTGTATACACTTTTTGGTCCCACACATCTTTTATAACTCCTTGTTCTTATAGGAAAATCTCGCAGATATGTGGCCATACATCTGATATATTTAATAAACTCACGCTAGTGTGCTTCAGCCCAGTTGCCTCCGGATGTTATATTGACCTTAAGGGGCGCCTTGAGGTCCCAGATCCCTTCCATGATCTCTTTGATAAGCTTTTTTACGGTTTCAAGCTCTTCCGGCGGGACTTCAAAAACGATTTCATCATGCACTGAAAGGAGCATCGCGGCTTTAAAGTTTCTTTCGCTGAATGCGGCATCCACTTTGATCATGGCAAGTTTTATGAGGTCTGCGGCTGTTCCCTGAATCGGAGTGTTGATTGCGGTACGCTCTGCAAACTCACGTACGGTTTTATTGGTACTGTTGATATCCGGCAGATGCCTGATTCGACCAAGCAGGGTACTTGTCTTTCCGGTCTCTCTGGCAGAACTGATAGTCTGATCAACAAACCTTTTAACACCGTTATACCTTGCGAAATAATTATCTATATAAGTCTTGGCCATTTTGCGGCTTATGTCGAGTTCTCTGGAAAGACCGTAAGGACTCATACCGTACACGATGCCGAAGTTGATCACCTTGGCCTGCCGTCTTAGTTCGGGAGTAATAAATGACGGGAAAACCTGAAACACTTCGGTTGCGGTGCGGGTGTGAATATCCTCGTCATCCTTGAAGGCTTTTATCAGGATTTCATCATCGGCATAATGTGCAAGGATCCGCAGTTCTATCTGAGAATAATCGGCTGAGACCAGAGTCCATCCAACCCTTGGAATGAATGCCCTGCGAATTTCCATCCCTTGATCGGTCCTGATCGGAATATTTTGAAGATTAGGATCAGAGCTGCTGAGGCGGCCGGTGGCCGTGACCGTCTGATTGTATGATGTATGGATCCTTTCTGTTTCCGGATGAACAAGATCGAGCAGTGCATCGGTATAAGTCGACTTCAGCTTGGCAAGGGTCCTGTGTCTTAAAATAAGTTCAGGAAGTTCATGCTTGTCTGCAAGGGCTGTTAGCACATTAACATCCGTGGAATATGCGGTCTTTTTTTTAGTCTTTTTTTGAACCGGCAGCTTGAGTTTTTCAAACAGTATATGTCTGAGTTGTTGGGATGACCTTATGTTGAATTCTTCTCCTGCAATCGAAAATATCCTGCTTTCAAGCTGTTCAAGCTGGTGTTCAAACGATTTTGAAAGATTCCGAAGCTTATCTCTGTCAACACATATCCCGGTCATTTCCATTTTCATCAAAACAGGGACAAGGGGCATCTCGACTTTTTCCATAAGTTCCATAAGACCTAATTTTTCCAGCATCGGCTTCAGAACGTGGTAAGCCATAAGGGTAATATCTGCATCTTCGCAAGCATAAGGTCCGGCTTTTTCCAGGGGAACCTCGGCAAAACTCATCGCTTTTTTGCCTTTACCTGTGACATCCTGGTATGTAATTGTTTTATGATCCAGAAAATCGAGAGCGATCTGATCCAGGTTGTGGGCACGTTTTGAAGGGTTAATCAGATAGGATGCCAGCATAGTATCAAAAACAACACCGGCCAGATTTATTCCGTGGCGCTTAAGGACCATCCAGTCGTATTTTATGTTCTGGCCGATCTTTTTGATGCCGGGATTTTCCAGCACTGGTTTCAGCAGATTCAATACGGTTTTAAGCGCAAGCTGATCGGGTACATCAGGATAATCATGGGCAAGAGGAATGTAAAAGGCCTCATCAGGTTCCATTGAAAATGAGAGACCCACAAGCTCAGCTTTCATGGGATCTTTGGAAGTGGTCTCGGTATCCACGGCAAACATATCAGAGGTTTTAAGACGCGCAACCAGATCAGAAAACGCATCCTTATCCAGCACCGTAATGTATCGTTTTTTTGAAAGGTCAGTTTTTTTGGGAAAAGTCTGCTGTAACTGCCTGAATTCGAGCATTTTAAAAAGAGAAGATAGTCTGGCATTATCCGGTTCCTTGAACTTAAAGTCCTGAGGGTTAAATGCTATCGGTACTCTGGTGTTTATTTTAACCAGTTCTTTGCTCAAAAAGGCCTGTTCCTTGTACTGGACAAGGTTTTGATGCTGTTTTTTCTTTGTAATCTTATCAAGTTGTTCATACAACTGTTCCATGCTGCCGAAAGTCTTTATCAGTGTCAGGGCGGTTTTTGGCCCGATACCGGGTACACCGGGAATATTATCCGACGTATCGCCGGAAAGACCCATAACGTCAATCATCTGGCCGGGTTCAACACCAAAGGATTCTCTCACGGCCTTTATATCTATGGTTTTTTCCTTCATTGGGTCCCAGATGACGGCCTTATCTGTTACAAGCTGGACGAAATCCTTATCTCCTGTAACCATCACAACAAAAAACCCGGCTTCTTCAGCCATGCGACCGAGGGCGCCGATAAGATCGTCGGCTTCAAAACCCTGCATTTCCATAACCGGTATATTGAACCCTTTAGTTATCTCCTTTATATGCGGGATTTGAACCGACAAATCTTCCGGCATGGGAGGACGATTGGCCTTGTAGTCTTTGTAAATTTTGTGCCTGAAGGTCGGCCCTTTGGCATCAAAAAGCATTACCACATGTTCCGGAGACCGATCTTCAAGGAGCTTTATTAGAATGCGGGTGAATCCGAAAGCTGCATTTGTAGGAAGCCCCTTCGAATTGGTCAGCCCTCGGATGGCGTGATAGGCACGATAAATGTATGCGGTACCATCTATCAGATATAATGTTTTATCTTTTTTCATAGTGATTTAGAAGATGTGTTGCGAATTCAACTATAGATGGCTAAGTAAAAAGGTTCATATACAAGGCGTATTATTTTTTCAGGAACGAGGCCATACATGTAGTATGCCGAGTGTCTGAAAAAATACTACAACGCAGTAGATGGGACTTTTTACGACGCCATCAGTATTGGTTGACATGGATAACTTACTGAATTAGTTTTTAGCCACGAGCATTCTCATTTCTATCATCAAATAAGTAAAACAGCAAGAACACTTCACATAAAGGAATCATGACATGAAGTCAGGCAAGATAATTACACAAGACGACAAAATCGGGAATATACTAAAAAACGCCAGAACTATTGCAATTCTCGGTTTGAGCCCCAAGCCCGAAAGGGACTCCAATATGGTTGCCAGATATCTAAAAGAACAGGGGTACAGAATCATTCCAGTCCGGCCCGCTCAAAAGGAGATCCTTGGGGAAAAAGTTTATGCATCTCTTGATGATATTGAGGAAACCGTTGATATTGTCGACGTATTCAGAAATCCCGCACAGATCGTTCCCCATGCACACGAGGCCATCCGACTCAAACCAAAGGTATTCTGGATGCAGCTTAATATAGAAAACCGGGAAGCAGCAGGCCTATTAACAGCAGCGGGGATTGATGTGATCATGGACAGGTGTATAAAGGTTGACCATGAAAGACTCTGTATTTAGAACGGCTTACAGAGAAAAACGCCACAAAGCCAAGCAAATCAACTGTCATTGTTGTACAAATAATGCTTCTTTTTGCTGGAGATGCCGCTGCGGCTTTGCCATTTGCCAGGAATGCATGTTGGAAAATATCTGGGGAATGTCGTGCAACGGTATAACCTGGCAGTGCCCGGACTGCGGGGGGCACAATGGTTTGGGGAATCAATAGAAGACCTTTGCAAAACGCCCCTTTTTGCCCAATCCCTGCGTCAGGCTCAAATTTTAATCCTCAAAATACTCAATGTATTCCTGTGGTTAAAATTTTCGCCTTCCTTGGCCTTGAACAAAAATGAACGTTTTTCAAAGGTCTCAATAGGTCAACCTATGAAAAAGATCAAAGGGGCTGCGGCTCTTTTCATTTATATCCCAAGAATCTCTGCGATTTCCTTCAGGCTTTGTATATGAAAGTCGGCGGAAAGTGATCTGTTTTTATAAGCCACAAAGGGCATCCCCGCCGCCTTTGCCGCAATTTCATCCAGGTCCGAATCTCCCACATAAAGGGAATCATAAGGCTCTATCCCGAAATGCTCTATGACCTTGATCAGCGGATCAGGATGTGGTTTGGGATGATCTACGTCACCGGCACAAACAACAAGATCAAAATACCCTTCCAAGCCGTGTTCGCTGATAACGTGGTCCATTGTGTCTGATCGGTTTGTGGCAACGGCGGTTTTGTATCTGGGCCGGAGCTTTTCGATTAACGGCTTTAGATACGGTTCCATTTCCATATGTTTTAAAAACGGAATATAGCTCATGCGTTTGCGATAGGCTTGTGCTGCTCTGAAGCTCTCTTCATCGGGAAACAGATTCGCAATTGCATGGTCTGCGGTATGGCTGTGACAGTATGCAAACTGCTCTGCCGTAAGGGCAGGTCTGCCGAAATGGCCCAAAATTTGGTTATAGTAAGCGGTGTTTGATTCTGTTGTATCAAACATGACGCCGTCGCAGTCAAAAGCAACAATTTTAATATGTTTCATGGCTATTTTTTACCGCCGGGCGGCCGGTCAAGAATATTGCCGTACACACGGATTCTAATCTCCGGTCGTATTTTGCTGTCTGTTTTTAATCTTATTGTTTCGAAGTAGCGGCCTTTTTCTTTTTTCAGATTGGCGACTGTCAGAACATACTCTGTCTTTTCTGTCTTTGTTGAGCGCTTAACTTCCTCCAGTTTATAACGAAAGTTTTTGTTATGGACGGTCCGATCTCCAACCATTTTGAACGGATACTTTTCTTCAGGAATTATTTTTACCGTTCTCACTATGGAATCTCCGGTAAAACCCCTCAAAGTGACTCTATTGGGTATGATGCGAACAAAATTATTGATATTGCCAATAACTGTCAATTGTAACAAGGGGGTCACCGGGGAATCTGTTTTTACCGTTATACTTTTTGTTAACGTTCTGCCGCCATACCCGCTTGTATTGACTTTAATGGTAATTTTTCCCTCACCGCCGGGAGGAATTTGCCTCGTATAAGAGACAGCGGCACACCCTCACCCGGTTCTGACTTTTTCAATCTTCAACGGGGAGGTTCCCTTGTTTTGCACGATAAAATCGTGTGTTATTTCAGTTCCCTCTAAAACCGGACCAAACTTAAAACGACTTTCCGGAACAAAGACGGACGGCAAGTTCAGGGTTTTATTTTCGGTTCCGAAAGAGCCGGATTGGAAAAAAAGAGTGCAACATGCGAGAGCAAATACAAAAAGAGCTTTCTTCTTCATATATACAATCCTCATAAAAATTAATCTTTGGTGCGTTTTCAGCAGCCCGGTCCATGACAATTCCATTCGCCAAACTGCCAAAACATGAATATTTATTTAAGTTGCATGCTTTTGAATGTCAAGACGCATCTTTTTCATTTTTCCTCGGGCATGATCCAGGTTTTTTTTAACTCGATAGTATAGGAATTTCCTTTTTTGGACACAGATGAACACAGATTCTCAAGATTCTTAAATTGCAAAATAACAATATTATCTGTGTATATCTGCGAAAATCTGCCTGCCCCGTAGGTCCGGAAGATCGTACTGGGGCGTCCTATTTAACTTGATTTTTTCAACGTTGACCGTATCTGTATCAACAAAACAAAAACTTGGATGACCGTCTTTTCCCATTATTTCACCGGGATTTAAAAGAATAGTCCGGCCAATTTTTTTGAAAAAATACTTATGAGAATGACCGAAACAAACAAGGTTAAACTTACCGCCGGATGCAAGTCCTTCTCCTACGATGCCATGATGTGTGAAACCGATCTTAAAGCCGTTTGTATCAACCAGATCCACAGGATCATAAAGGGTGATGTTTGTTAAAGACGTAAGAGAAAACTTTGTGAGGAGGTACTTATCCCCGTCGTTATTTCCGAAAACACCATGAACCGGAATGCCGCTCTGATCGAGTTCCGCCAGCATAAATGGTGCTATAAAATCACTGCAATGAATTATCATTTCGGCATCTCGTTCCTTGATGATTGCAAGAGCGTTACGCAAATTCCAGATGTTATCGTGACTGTCACTCATTACTGCAATAATCATGTTACACCTATTTTTTTATTTCCTTCAACTTTTGGACATATATAACTATCCTAAATCATAATATATTTTATATTAAAGCTTGTCGGTTATAATACCACAAACGGCAAAAAGTTCAAAGGAGAAATTGAAACGGCTGAGTGCTTTTGCAAAACGGAGCCATTCTGATGCATAAAGCGGAAGGTTTAAATTTTTTTATGTTAACACATCGCATTAAAGGACTATAAATGATGAAAATTAAAGAACTTGAGCGAGTCTGTTACAATTGTAATAATTTTTTCACTGCAAGTGTAGATAATGTCACTGAATTTGGCATATGCTTAAATGATAAAAGCTTTTCATATCGACTGAAAAAGAAAATGAAGGATATTATATACCGGCAGGGCTGAGCGGGTGTTAATTTCCGGATTAATAGCCCTGCGTCGATTTAATAATCATTTGTTGCTCCGCAATTCATTGTACAGAAAACTGGCAAGTTTCCGGCACAGCTTTCCAGCTCCGCCGGATAGATGAATATTTATAAGTTAATTGATAATGAATATTGAAGGTTTGTTTCCGGAATCACAAACATTAAAGTGCTGACCTGTACATATGATTTCGGAAATAAGTCAATACAATTTTTGTAACAGCTTGAATTCACACATCAAGGCAGGAAGCATCACCCCAATTGAATAAAACAATGAAATTGTAACATCTGGCCATTAAAAAAGCAGGGTCGGATGACTTTGTGTTGTTTAATAAGACTCCTGCCCCAAAGGGAGAAGTGTCATCAAACTTATTATTTTCCATCATTTTGTTGAGGAGTAATATGAATGCAGTGTTTTTTAATCGTGTCTATTTTATTCAAATCTGCCAAATAACTTTCTGCAAATCCGCAAGTACCACATACGTAATCTTCAAGGTGGGCGCAAGTAT
>JAUWLP010000059.1 GCA_030613575.1 Desulfobacteraceae bacterium | reverse complement strand
TCAAAGGCGCGGGACGCCTTAAGTCGAGAAGCCTTGCCGTTCTTGAAGCTTTGTTGCGGTTTCGCAAAAGTATCGCAAAAAAGAAAGATAAGCCGATGTTTAAAATTATTGGCAACAATTCAATTATGAAAATTACAACGGCAAAACCTGTAACCATACGCCGCTTAAAAGGGGTAAAGGCGTTGAGTGGAAAACAGATCAATATGTACGGCAATGACCTGATTGAAACGGTGGCCCGGGCGTTGAAACTACCTGAAAGCAAACTTCCGGTGTATCCGAAAAAAAAGGCGCAGAGGTTGCCCTATGAAGTGTTGGAACGGATAAAGGCCCTAAAATCCTGGAGAGCTTCAAAGGTCAGAGCGCTTGAAATAGATCCCGGGATAATTTGTAATAATGCGCTCATTACCTCTATCTCAATACAAAACCCCGTGGATAGAAGAGCCATGGGAAGGATAAAAGAAATGAAAGACTGGCAGAAAAGGGAATTTGGCCAGGAGATTATTACCCTTTTAAGAAGCCTGAAATAACCTCATACTTAAATCTTGCACGAGTCGGATGCTTTCATCAGTGACGGTTTTGTAAAAAACAATGTCAGAGGAATACAACAAATACAATGAATTGTGCAAAAAGGCTCGCTATGCCGAAGCGGCACGTTTTGCAGAACTGCAATATCTTGAAGGCAATAGAAACAATCCGTTCTGGCTTACACGACAGGCCGTAGCGCTTATCAGGGCACGAGAATATAAAGCAGCGCTGCATGTCGCAGAACAGGCCCTTTCCCTCAAGTCTTCCAACCCATATTCAATGCTTGCGGTTGCAGATGCGCTCAGCGGCCTCAAGCGTCCTGATGAAGCACTCCGGTATTATGAGGAAATCATCGGCGATCCAAAGATTACGTTTTCTGCTCAAAAAGGGATTCTTTCCTGTCTGGCAGCAAAAAAAGAGTGGGATAAAATGCTCAGGCGTATGGGACAATGGGACATGCCCAAAGATTCCGTCTTTGCATGGAAAGTAAAAGCGCTTGCCGGGCAGAAACGATGGGATGAGGCCATTGAAATTTGCGGTCAGTGGCTTGCCCTTCAACCGGACCTTCCCCAGGCACTATGGGCCTTAACGGACCTTGAGATCCAGCGGGACGGACTGGAGCCTGTGCTTGCAAAAATGGGAAGGTTTGCAAAAATTTCATCCCGCCCGCCTGTTTACAAAGAGATTTATGCATCCCTTTGCAAAAAAGCAGGAAACCCCGAACTGGCCTTAAAGCAGTATGAAAAACTGACCCGTACGGGATCGGACATATGGAATCAGCGCCAGCAGGCATTTGCTCTTAAAAAGTCAGGAAAGCTATCGGAAGCGATTCCGATGATGGAAGAATTGCTAAAGCTCGATCCAAAGGATTATTTTATTCATACATCCTATGTTTCGGCCTGCAAGAAATCCCGCCAGATCGAACGGGTTCTAAAATTCTACGAAGAACTTATTGAGTTGAATCCGGAAGAAACAACACTTTACGGCAGGATAAAAAAAATTAAAAATATACTTGGAGTAGAAGATGAACAATTTCCCGAAAATCGGTGATCTTGTTGAGGTCCCGCCGGTACAGACGGTAATACGTTTGGAAGAGGGGAGGACCAGATCTGAATCCATAGCCAAAAGTTTTGTGTTTACCTCAGACGTAACGTCACATTTTACGGTGATTTCAGATGCCCTGCTTAAAGAATACGGCCGTGGATTTTTTCTGCAGGGTGATTTCGGATCAGGCAAATCCCATTTTCTGGCTACACTTACTGCCTGGCTTGAAGACAACCCCGGATCTGAAACGCTGTCCGACCATCATGGAGGGTTCCGCCGTGTCAAGGAGTCAGGGCGAAAGTTTTTAACTGTTGATATTTCCCTTGTAAACTACAGGGGTTCAACACCTCTGGAACGGATAATCGTTGAGGCAATAGAAAAAGCTCTTGTATCACACGGTATTGAAATAAAATTAACGCCGCTTTCCGCATTTTTGAATTATTTTGCGACGCTGCTTGAAAACAGGGAACTGGCCACAGACTTTGCAAAGCAGGCAGGCATATCGGATACACCGGAAGAGGTTGATGAATACCTCCGCAAAGACCCTCGTCAGGCATATACGGCAGGGATGCGTTTTATGAAAAGCATCGGCATGCCGGCGCCTGAAACCCTTGTTGAAGAGCGGCACGAAACCTTTGCAAGGGTGTTAACGGCCATTGGGGATGCCGGCTTTGACGGGCTTGTGATTGTCATGGATGAACTTTCCGAGTTTTTCCGTTCAAAACCCGATGCCCGTGCTTTAAATGAAGACGCACGAACGCTGCAACTGATCGGCGAACTTACCGGCAGAGAACCGGTCTGGATTATTGGAGCGGTACAGGAAAGTATCGAGCGGACAGGTGACATTTCCCAGGTTACCTTTCAAAAGATCAAGGACCGTTTTCCGGTGAAATTTGTTCTTTCCACGGTTCATATCAAAGCGCTTATATCAGAGCGACTTGTGAAAAAGAGATCCGGATCCGGTGATGCGCTTCACAGGGTTTACGATTATTTATGCAGGCAGTTTCCTTCATTTAAATGGCGTTTTGAAGATTTTCAGGCTGTCTATCCTGTTCATCCTGTGACCATAGCACTTTTAGACGGTCTTGGTGACCTTTTTTCAGAGCACAGGGGAATTGTCGATTTCGTTTATTCACAGCTTGCCGGGGATGAGAGCAGACAGATATCGGGGATTCTCGATCGCCCGGCCTATGAACTTTTAGGGCCTGACAGCATTTATGAACATTTTTCCCAAAAAATGGCTGAATTCTCCGGATTTAATATATATCCCCGGCATGTGGTTCCCCATCTGGATGAAGTAATTGAACATGCCATTGACGAGGAAGACAGAACGCTTGCCCGCAGAATTGTCCGGATCCTGGTTCTTTACAGGATTCATCCCACCGCGGATATCCCTTCAGTTAAAGACTTAACCGATCAGGTTTCCTGTGCACTTTCTGATCAGGACCCGAGCTTGAACGTGGATTTTGTTGCAGAAGCGATTCTGGACCCTCTGACAGAAAAGAGTAAATTTCTTGTCAAACATCCTTCCGAAACCGGTGATCCAAAGGACGTCATATACGAAGTGGTAACCGAAGAGGATCCTGCTAAAACACTTAAAGCCAGAATTTTAAGAGCCGCATCGGAAATTCCTTCTGATGACACCAGGCTGATTACATCGGTCTTTGCCGAACTGCCCGAATCTTCATCATGGCCCGGACCAGGATTTATGAGGCGGGGTGTTCATAATACCGTAAAATGGCTTAAGAGCGACCGCCGTGTCTTTGTCTCCTTTTTAATCCGGGGAGAAGAAACTTCTTTGAAGGATCAGATTCACCATGCGTTTAACGTCGATAATACCGATTTTGCTGTTGTCATGAGCCTTGGAAAAACAGATTTTAAGGCGAATCATACCGATGTGTGGGAGATCCCCATTTCCATGGACGAAAAGAACAGATCGATTCTTCGTGAGTATTTTGCAACAAAGCAGATTGCCTCGGGGCTGGATCCATCGAATCCTGCTGATGCTCCTCTCATTGAGACGGCCCGGGAAGCTGCTGAAAAGCTCAGACCTGCTGCACATGATGCGGTCTTGAGTCTCTTTTATGAGGGAAGATTTTCAGACTTAAGAATCGGCGTAGAACCTGTAATCCGGCAGATGAGGCGCTTTGAAAGACTCCTTGATGAAGCCGGCGAAATTCTGCTTCAAGAACGATATCCCGGATACAGAGAGATTGCACCAAGAAAGGTCTCACCCTTGCCCATGTTATATCAGCGCCTGATTAATGAGTTTATCTTTCCGGGCAGCATAAGCCTTCGGGAGGCACATTCGCGCGGATTAAACGATGCCATCGAGGGCCTTGCCGTACCGTTAGGACTTGTAGAATTACGGGCGGGCTCATATATTTTTATACCGGATCATGAAAATCACCCCCTGCTTTCAACCGTATTCGGCCTGATCAGTAGCGCGGGTGAAACAAAGCTTTCAGACGTACTCCATTCCCTGCAAACAGGAAGGTTTGGGCTTCCTGAAGATACTGCATATTTTCTGCTTGCAGCCCTTGCTTTTGGCGGGTTGATCACGCTTCTTAAAAACGGCCGGGCAATGCCTCTCGAATTTCTCAAACTTCTAAAAATTAAAAATGCAGATGCACTGGCTCCGGGAGAAGTAATCGGGAAATATGATCGGGAAACGCTTCTTAATGAGTGCACATTTCTTTCTTCCGCTGACAGTTGGGAATCGTTTGGATTGAGGCAGCAGCGTGAAGCCTGGCAGTCGGTTATCAAATTTCGTGACTGGGCGGTAAGAACGGTATCTGAGGTGGCAAAACGTCTTTCTGCTTTTTCAGAATTTTCCGCATTTGAAGCATTTGACCTTGGAACATTAAATTCCCGTCTTAATGCACTAATCTCCCTTTCCGAAGAAATCAAAGTTTCTTATCCTGCCCGTGAAGGTATCGAGCGTTTTCTGAAAGCGTGGCGTGACCATGGTCTTACTTCACATAATATTGAGTTTGTAAAGAAAATAAAAAAGTTTCTTGTCCGGCAGGCGGAACAATTTGTTTTTGTGAATCATTATGTTCGGCACACCGCTGTTGATCGCGCCTGCAGTGAAGACAACGATATTGCAGAGCTTAAAAGCACTGTAATGCGGTTGCTGGATAATCCGGACGACCTTGTAATGGCTGATGACCCTTCCAGGTTGCAGGATGCATTTGATCGATTTCGGACAGCCTATGCAGATTATTATATCGAAAAGCACAACGAGCATTACAAGCATTTTGCCGGAAAGCCGCTTTCCAGGTTTGCCAAAAGAGCAATCGTGTTGTTAAAGCGGCTTGCCTCCATTGAAATTCTGGACCGGCCTCCTGGTCTGGAAGGTCTTTTTCGTAAGTTGGAGGCTCCCAAAATTGAAGTATGCAAAAGAAATCTTTCCGAAGAATTGATGCGCTCACCTGTATGCAATTGCGCTTTTATTCCGGGTGAAACACCAAAACCTGTTAAAGAAGAGGACCGGGAGAAGATAATTGAAAAATGTCTAAATGAATATCTTGTTATTCTGAAAAATCCCAAGGTAAGAGAAGCAATTTCAGCTCGAATTTTTGCCCTTTCGGATGCCGATCCGGATAAGGTTAAACGGCTGAAAAGCCTGCTTGCGCTATTAGAGGATGAGCGTTCCTCAGCTTCGGTTCTTCTTGATCTCTTGGATGATACGACCGCTCAAGAAATTTCAAAGGCTCTGGCAGGCAGGGTTAAAATTGAAAAGCGGGGATTAAAAGAGCTGTATTCTTATCTGGGCGGCAGAAGGCTTGCGCCGAACCAGGTTAGTGAAATAGTAAAGGAATGGGTATGTGCATCCGGCGAAAACACGGTGATCGCCATCCAGGATGATAGTGATATTTCAACGGTCGAAAGAATGTTACCCCTTTCGTGGTGGTCTATGATGCATCCGGCACTTTTTAAAGAGGATGTGTACATGAAAATCCGTGAAATGGAGGATGCTTTAGAGCGTATGTTTCCTTCCCAGAACCTGAAAGATGCGCTTAAACGTTTGGATGACCCGGATCTTTTGGCCTTTATTCAAAACGAGCATTTTCATTCCAATGCAGTTCGGATGGCATGGCTTTTATTCGCTGAAAGAATTCTTTCCCGGGCACCCTGGCAGGAACCGGGTGATACGGATCATGCCGGAATCTACTCCCATCATGTTGACCGGCAACTTGCCAGGGAGATCACAGGGCGATTAAATCTGCTAAAAAGGGTTGCATCACTTTTAAATGACAAGCTTCCCGATTTGCTTCGTGTGCGGATTTTCCTTTCTCAGATACTGATCGATTCCTGGTCCACAAAGGAATTAAGTTCAATTGTCAATCAGAAACTGCAAATGGTCGCTGAAAAAGGGGAAGAGTGGCTTGATATGCTGTCTCCGGTTGAACCGATTGTTTTAGAGGAGAATCCGATTGTGATGATTCTTGACGGTGTTTCGCCGGATGTATGGCTTGAGACAATGGCCGGCTTGAAATGTGATATAGATGAAACCACGCTTTCATGGCATCGCCTTGAAACTGTTCCCAAAACAGCGCCTGCGATTTCTGCTTTATTCGGATTTTTAGATGATGCCATGGATGAATTCAGCTCACGGGATATTCCGTATCATCACATTAAAGGGAACGAAATCCATGGACTCGAGGACCTTGTTCCTCCCTTTGCACCTGATAAACCTGCTGTGATCAGGATCTCCCTGGTTGATGAGGGCGCACACGCCGCCTTATTGCGGCTGGCCGAGATGCCCGTAGCTGTTTGCAGATTTCTTGAAAATGAATTGCCCAGGCTACAAAAAATATGTACCGCACAAAAACGGAAGCTGATTTTGACAACAGATCACGGTCTTTCTCTCACCAGGACCGGTCTTTCCCACGGCGGGGGAGGGGTATTTGAAAGAGCGATATTTCGTGTTGAATGGGGGTAGGGTTGATTTATATATTCTCTTAAAAACCTTAACTTGGATTCAATGACCTCGCGATCAAGCATTTTTAGATACTCCGAAGTAAGACCTCATTTCCTGAATGTCTTTGTTAATATAATACTTGAAGTCAAAATATTCTTTTCTTTTCTGAACAATGTAGTCCTGTTCTTTCTCCCGGTCTCTTGAAAAAAGCAATCTTCCATTTACTATTACCTGGTGAATCATTTTAAGAGATGCGTTGTTTAAAACCACTATATCCACTTTACAACCAAGGTGTTTTTCCAAATCATCGGTTAGTTGTATTCTGAACTCAAGATAGGAATCGGATGCAAGGCTTTGATCGATTCGAATTGCAATATCGATATCGCTATCAGAATTCGATATTCCAAGCGCCGTGGACCCAAAAAGGTAAGCCGATAAGATATGCGGGTATCTGGAAAAAAGATACGACATATCTTGTTTCACTTTTAGGTCAGATTGATTTATCGAATTGTTTTTATTCATAATATTCATGTATTATATGCTCTTATTATTGTCAATGTATTTCTCTTTCTAACGGATAAGAACGTAACCGTTCGGCTACACGAAGACACCAAAGATTTGTAGTATAATTCTTTTAATTAACAATATTAATCACTTCTGGCGATTGTTACATTCTGCCTTTCATTCAGAAAAATTGATGCCCGAAATATTTGCGGTTTACAAACGAAATCGTTAGTGATATTAATAAGATGACGTGTGTTGATGTAGGCGCGGAACCTTGAGCGGAAAGCCGAACAAAAGGGAAATGGAAAAACACTATATGTAGCGTGAAAGGAATCATTGGGGTTGGACAATAATTTTGAACTGGGGTTATCGATATGTAATGATTAGCACAAGCTACTGAAACAAAAAGATATCTGGTTTTCTTGCAAAGTATCTCCAAAATCCATCATCAACTTTCAATGAAAAAGAGTGAGGTGATGATGTTGGTTACGAGACCGTCAACCTTTGATTGGTATAAAAAGTCAGGGCAGCAGAGAGGCAGGGGCATAGCGTTTTGTGCTTTTTAAGAAGTTTTGTGTTGAATCGGCTTTAACGGAGTACCGTTACCCTGGCTGTTGCTGACTTCCAGTGTTATTTGCCCTTAAAAATTAATTTCGGTAAGGAGAGGCAGATCATGAACGTTCTATTTATTATTTCCACAGACGATGCTGAAACATCTTACAATGCTATGAGGTTAGCCAATGTCGCCGTTAAAAAAGGAGATGACGTCAGTGTATTCATGCTGGGAAAAGGGGTTCTTTTCGAAAAAAGCAGTAATGAAGAGTTTAATGTAATGGAACAGGTTAACCAATTTGAAGGAGATTTTTACGTCTGAGGGGTGTGTATGAAATCCCACGGTCTGGAGGGATCAGGCTCATGCCCTATTGCTTGGATGGATGATCTTTATGAATTGAGCATGGAAGCAGACAAGGTACTGACTTTCTAAAGCAAGGCTGTGAACAAAGCGATAGATTGTCGCTGTGTTAGAGTCCAAATATACTGGAAGACCATTAGCCTCGCCGCCTTGAACCTTAAATCCAGGTCATACTAATGATGCTTGTGGTTTAGATTCGAAATCATCACATCAAAACTTTTGCTGCTATGTATCTTAGATTTTGAAGATAGTTTAGAAATTGTGTTTTCGTTTGGGCAATAAAAAATAGCCGTCTGCCTCGTTTTCCGATACAGACGGCTATTTTAATTTGTGCTTATCGCTGTTCTTGGATTATTATTTCAACACGAATGTAATCAAAACAATACTCTTTTTTCCTCCTTTTGATGCCGGGAAGTGCAACTTTTTAAGTTCCTGAAGCATGCAGCGTTTAAACTCGTCCTCTTTCTTGGTGCCTTTATCCGGATGAACTTTGGTGACGCGACCGGCAGAATCAATAAACATTTTGAATACAACCTTTCCTTTTAAGCCAGGTTGTTTTCCCAACGCCTGCCTGTAACAGATGTTGAATGAGCGGATATGTTTTTTCAGAAGTTCCCGGATGGATTTTTCCGGCAAATCTCCGGTTACGATAACTTCTCCCAGTTCAATGTAGTTCTTATCACGGGCAGAGGCATCAGTTTCCGATTCACATGCCAAACGGTTTTCTTTTTTGTATTCAAGGCTTTCTTCCATTACCTTGCCTTTCAGTCCAAATAGAGAAGGGGCGGCTGAAAAGGAGGAGACTGATTTTCTGGCAAAAGAGCCATTTCCTCCCACCGCATAGTCGGAAACACCCTGTGGTAATGGGAGAGGTTGTTTGATTGTTACAGCCTGTCCGTCCTGAAGCCGAATCTTAGTGTCCACGGCAACAAATGAGGTATATGCGGTCAACAGGTTATAGGTCAGTCCCAGGCTGGTTACCTCCTTGATCCGTTCATCCTGTTTGTTGAGTCTGTTGTAGTCGGATAAAAGGGCGATCCGGTGCCTTGCCCACAGGTAACGCAGGGCCGAGTTCTTTTTCAAAGGTTTTATCCCGGAGACATGCACCTTTTTCGAAAAAGGGTGATCTCCTGTGAAACCTTGTAAAGAGATAATGCCCCGGGGCCTGCCGCGCCATTTGCCGAAAATAATGACGGGCCGGTCAGCCAGTACGTCGGGAATACCGGGAGGTTCCACATCGTAAGCTTTAAACCGGCCGAAGTCGACCTTGATTCCCGTTAGCACAGGAGATACAATGAGCTTCCTGAATTTGTCCGCCTTTTCGGGTGCTTGTTCAGGTTTTGTAATTACAAAGGGCTCTCCCATTCCCACCCTTGCCATACCTTCAATCAGATGGCGGTTGACACTCGATCCGATTCCGAATGTAAACATGTTGGCCCGGCCGAGATTGTTACGGATAAGGTCAAAAGCTTCCTCTTCAACCGAGACATACCCGTCCGTGGCAATGATAATGCTTCGCGAGAATCCTTCGGTTTTTGGCAGGGAAAGCGCTCTTTTAAGTGCCGGTAAAAGCCTGGTTCCGCCGCCACCGCGCTGTCGTTCAATGGTGTTTATGGCGCGCATGATGTTTTGCGGAGTGGCAGGCAAGGATTGTTCCGACATCAGGTGGGAGCTACCGGCAAACAGCAGCACATTGAATCTGTCCGTTGAACCAAGGTTGCCGATCAAGTCTTTAAGAAGTTTTTTGGATATATTCAGTGGGAAACCGTGCATTGATCCTGACACATCAACGATGAATATATACTCGCGAGGAGGGATCTGGCTTTTGACAACCTTTTTGGGAGGTTGCATCATGAGCAGAAAAAAGTTTTCATCCTTTCCCTCAAAAAGAAGGAGCCCTGTTTCAATCTTGCCGCCGGCTAGTCGATATTTCAAAATAAAATCACGGTTGCCGCCATGTTTTTCGGATTGGTCAAGATTAACTGTGGCAAAAGCGGGCCCCTTGTAGTTGATGCCGGTCTTATGTGAAGCGCAGGTGATATCTTGAATCGGGAGACCTGCCGCAATATCCACGGCAATATTAAAGGTATAGGTCGGGGGTTCTCCCTGGTGGTGATATGGATTTGCCGTCCATGTATCAGACGAACCGGCTTTATCAGCCTGCCGGTCCACGTAGCGGGGTCCGACAACCGTGGGATAGACGAACTCGTAAACAGTATCTGTGGGAATCAGCAGTTCAGTATATTTTAGTTCAACTTTGATGACGTCAGAAGGCAAAATGTTGGCTACATTCATCTGAAAAACATTGGGCCTGTGCTGCTCCAGAAGAGATGCGCTCTTTCCCGCCTGTTTTGCCTGATTGTATTCTTGACGTGCCTGTTCACGCTCGCGTATCTTTGCCGTGATTGTTCGCTCTCCGATGGTCATTTTCATCCCGTAAACCGCAGCCCTTGTGGATGCCGGAAAGACGTAGATGGCTTCCAACGGCTTATCGCCTTCATTTTTATAGACCTGTGTTACTTTGACGTCAGCAATGACGCCTGAAATATTCACTTGAGCCCATGTGGATTTCAGGGGGAGCCGGTCCACGTCGGGATCATGGCTCTTTACCAGGAAATACGGGGATAATGTTTTGTCTGCATCCCTTTCCGGCTGTGCATACGAAGTGTTTGCCGCGGTTATAATTACAGCCAGGATAAGTATTACAAAAATTCTTTTCTTGTGTGTCATTGCTATAACCTCCTTGTATGAGGGTTCAAGGGTTCTGGGTTCAGGGGTTCAGGCCTCCGGCTCATAAAGGCGCGATCCTACGCCTCGGAGAGGTTCAAGGTTCGTCATTTGTCATTCGATATTCATTATTGCGTTATTCCGGGTTCAAAGGTTCCTGAACCCTGAATGCTGAACCTCTGAACTCTTAGACAAGGAGGATTAGGAAAAGTTCCCAAAATAAAATCATATCACTTTGTTTTATGATTTTATAAGATGCGACTTTGTCGCTTGGTTAAGTTCCGTCTTCAGCAGGAATTATCTGAATACGATAATTTTTTTTAAAAGGGATGGTCTCGATGAGGGGATTTTTAAAGTAACAGCACAAGTCGAAAAATTTTAATCGCTCAGGAACCTAATATGAACCTGGATCGTTTCCAGATCTTTGTCAGTAAGGTCGGGCGGAGGGTTTTGGAATGTTGCCAGGCCGGTTAATTCTCTGCAAAAAGATTCATAGTTTTTGGCTGGAATTTTTGCATAAATCGATTTTAATTGTTCTGCTTGTCTGCCATATTCTACGGTCAAAACTTTGCCTTGTACAAGACCAATGATATGTTTCATTCTGGAAAGAAGGTCAGTGGCCGGACCTCTTTTCCCGGCCTCTAGTTTTCCTCCAAAAGAATCTATGTCTGCTCTCTCACTTTCAGTCGCTTTTTCATCGCTTTCAAGGAGTGGGGCCGCTTTAACAGTAATACCCGGCTCATAAAAACCTCCGATGTCACCTGTTTTGAGAACAAGGGCAAGTTTTATGGGTTTACCTTCTTTGACAGCTTTTCTTTTCTTTGCCTTTGCAAGAACATAGGAGGTGGGTTCAGATTTTCTTTGGATTGCCGGCTTGGCAGATTCTACTGTGGCTTTCCGGGCTAACTTGACATGTTCGCTGTCTTTTGGCTTTGCCGGGGCTTCTTCAAGAACCGGTGCCAGACTCTTGGCTTCCTTATTAAATGCCGGTTTAATCCGGTCCTCTTTTGATTTATCGGCCAGCCTTTGGGATTTGGAAGCTGTAGGGATCTTCATCATCTGGATTTCCGGCTGTTGAATGTTTAAAACCAAAACAACAAGAATCGTAACTGTGGCAACCGCTGCCAGTTCCAGGGGGATCTTAATATGAAAGGGAACAAATAACTTGCGGATTAGCCGGTCAATACTAAAACGCGGTTCCATACGTTCATGGATTTTTTCAAGGAAATCCGCCGGAGCCTTAACCTGATCCAAAGAGCCCAACTCTTCAACTACCGCCCTTAATGAAGCGAGTTCTTTTTTGCAGTTCTCACAGACCGCAATATGCTTTTCAACCGCTTCTTTGGCTTTTACATCTAAAGCGCCATCTATGTATTCGGATAAAAGTTCCTGAATGGCGGCACATTCCATATTTATATCCCTTCTTTTTTGGACACAGATGGACACAGATGAACACAGATTATCAAGATTCTTAAATTACAAAACAACAATATTATCTGTGTATATCTGCGAAAATCTGCGTCCTATTTAACTTGTTTCTGAGTTCTATCCTTGCTCTTGCAAGTCTTGACTTGACGGTGCCGAGGTTTAAGCCGGTTACATCTGCAATCTCCTGATAAGACAGCCCCTGGATGTCACGCAGCACAATAACCCTGTTTTGCTCTTCGGGCAATGCATTGATGGCTTTTTGGATCATCATTAACCTCCCTTTTTTTTCAAGTTCATTTGCGGGAGATGGGGAACCATTCTGTATTTCATATGAACGGTTACCCTGTTCTGAACTTTCCGGGTTTTCAAGCGGGACAGTCTTTTTTTTCCACCTGTACGCTGATGATTTGAGCCTGTTTTTGCAAGTGTTGCTTGCAATTCGATAAAGCCATGTTGAAAATGACGATTCGAACCTGAACTTCTTTATAGATTTAACGACTTTTATGAATATCTCCTGGGAGCAGTCATTGGCTTCCTGGTAATCCCCCAGAAACCAGCAGACCATGTTAAACAATTTATCCTTGTGTTTTAGAACCAACTGGTCGAATGCAGCCATATCACCGGCCTGAATAGCCCTGACAAGCGCTGCATCCGGGTCAGATGAACCGACCGGCTTTTTTATCTCTTTATCCATTAATTTAGACAATAATTATACCAAAATGTTCCGTGGTCAGAAATTTTCTAAAGAATAATTTCTTTTATTACCGTGGGTATTAAGATTGTTACTCCCAAAGAGTTCCTTGGTGTTTGCATGGAGGAATAAAAGCAAATGGGAAACGTTCGGTTATGAAGAGTGCTGAGTTTGTAGTTGCTTACCCTCACTTCAGCCCTGCCTTGCGCAGGGCGCCAATACACCGCTCTCTATCCGTTTTATTCTTATATGTGACTTTCTTTGCAAATTTCTTGAGAGAAAACTTGGGATATATCCTAAGCACTTCAGCAGCTTCAACCCGAGCTTCCTTATCCCGTCCTGATAAACTATAAGCCATGGCCATAAACAAGCGGGCAAACAGAGAATTTGGTTCTCGACGGACTGCTTTTTCACACCATGTTATTGCCTCCTCGTATTGTCCCGTCCAACAGTAGGAAATTCCTAAACTATATAAGTATATATTCGGCGGGATAGGATTAAGACGTATCGCTTTCTTTAATATCGGAATGGATTCCTCGTACCTGCCAGCAAAGGTAAGTATCTTACCATATCTCATATGTGAATCAGCTGAATTGGGATTAAGGGTCACAGCCTTCTCCCCTTCGGTAAGGGCTTTATCATGCTGTTTTGTCATTGAAAATAGCCAGCCCAAATGGCCGTGAGCTTCAGCAAAAGTTTCATCCAAGACAATAGCCTTTTGTAACAACTCCATGGCCTTGGTTATAGACTGTTTAGGGGATTTACTCGTACCAAGCCACACATCCAACATGTGGGTTCTAGCTAGATTATGGTATGCCCAAGCATACTCCGGGTCTAAGGCAATGGCCTCCTCTGTCAATTGTTTTGCCAAAGCATTGCTCTCTATATTAAGCCGGTTCCAATACTCATTCGCCTGCAAGCACTTTAGGTAGGCCTCAAGGTTATTTGTGCCTTTAGCAGCCGTTCGGACTTGCTCGCCCTCGGTCAGCTTTACCTGCATGGCCGTGATGATTTTTTTTGTGATCTCGTCTTGAACGGCAAATATGTCGCTCAGATTTCGGTCATACCGTTCCGCCCACAAATGGTGCCCATTAAGAGCATCAATCAACTGGGCTGTTATTCGTAGCCTGTCTCCGGCCTTTCTAACACTCCCCTCTAGAACATACTGAACCCCCAATTCCCCACTAACTTGTTGAACCTTCACGGGTTTGCCTTTGTACGTGAATGTGGAGTTTCGAGCAATCACAAAAAGTTTTGGAACCATGCTCAGTGCAGTGATGATCGTCTCAGTTATCCCATCACTGAAATATTCCTGCTCAGGGTCGCCGCTCAGGTTGACGAACGGTAAGACGGCGATGGACGGTTTTTTCGGTAAAGGGAATGACATTTTTTCCGCAGAGGCGACTTCAAGCGGCGGTTCTGATGGGCGCAGGTAGAAGTTCCAAACAGCTACTGTTCCAACAACAAGGAGAATCCCCATGGCTAGGGCTATTGTTCGCCATGGCTTTGCCAATTTTTCACCGATCACCTTGCCGACTGCTTCAGGTTCCATCAGTACCCGATAGACTCGGACTGGTTGGGTTATGTTCTTAACCGAGTGCTCCCCTATATATTCATAGCCTAGCGTGAGTTTATTAAATATATCAGATGTATGGCCACATATCTGCGAGATTTTCCTATAAGAACAAGGAGTTATAAAAGATGTGTGGGACCAAAAAGTGTATACACTGATATAGAGCAATTATTATGGTTCCAATAAAA
>JAUWLP010000073.1 GCA_030613575.1 Desulfobacteraceae bacterium | reverse complement strand
ATATCTTAGCGCCTCTATTTAAGGCATGTTCCAGTTCTTCAAGGATCAAAATGCCGGCTCCATCTCCCATAACAAAGCCGTTACGGTCTATATCAAAAGGGCGTGAAGCGGATTGTGGTGTTTTATGTTTTGACGACAGGGCTTTAATCGCATGAAAACCGGCTATTGTTAACGGTGTAACCGAGGCTTCTGTCCCGCCGCATACAAAGGCGTCTTCTTTGCCTAATTGAATTCTACTGAAAGCTTCGCCGATAGCATGAGCGCCGGAAGCACAGGCGGTCGATAAGCACGCATTGGCGCCTTTTGCGTTAAAAGAGATACTGACATTGCCGGATGCCAGATTGGGTATCAAACGAGGGATTAGAAACGGTGACACTTTTTTGCCTTGTAAAAAACGTTCAAACTCTTTTTCCCATGTTTTTGGGCCTCCCAGGCCTGAGCCGATCATTACTCCTACCCGATAAGGATCGATTTCTCCTTTTTCTAAATCTACATTAGAATCGGAAATGGCTTCTAACGTTGCTGCATAGGCAAACTGTGTAAAAGAGTCCATATATTTAATCTGTTTTAGATCTTCTTTTGAAAAACCCTGTTTTTTCTGTTTAACAATATCTTTAATGTTAAAATCTTTAACTTCGCCGGCAATCAAAGGAAAATCTTCCGACAATTTATATTTGGCTTTAACTTCATCCAGATCACCCCACTGGGTAATCCGGTCGATACCCGATTTGCCTGCAAGCATGGCCTCCCATGTGGTCGGCACATCCAGCCCCAGTGAAGTAACCATCCCCAAGCCTGTTACCACAACTCTTTTTAATTCTATGATTTTCCTCATTTCTATTACCCCTTAAAATATCTTTTCCGCTTTTTTATGAAAGCCGCATCTGAAAACAGTATTCAGAAAGACGGCGACTTTGTCAATATCTTTGTGCCCGGGACTCGATTCCACACCTGAACTGACATCCACGGCATGGGGAGAACTCACCGTGATGGCATGGGAAATATTTTCGGGCGTAAGACCCCCGGCAATGATCAGCGGATGTTTTTCACCAAAACTTTTGGCCTGATCCCAGTTCCATTGGAGCGCATTCCCGCCGGGAAGTTTTCCTTGGCCGCATTCCACCAGAAAAGCCGATGCCGGATAATTTTCAGCATCTTTCAAAGAGGGATTGCCGTCAATAAACAAGGCCTTTATCACCTGAAGGTTTTGGTTGCGAAGGCGACGAACCAGTTCAGGGGATTCCTGGCCGTGCAGCTGAACAGTAGAAAGATGACAGCGTTCAACATGATTCATAATGCTCGAAAACGATTCGTTGACAAAAACACCCACGGTTTTTACACGATCCGTCACTGCCGAGCAAATTTCTCTGGCCCGGTCATTAGTCAGATGTCTCGGGCTTTTGGGATAAAAGACGCATCCGATGGCATCCGCCCCAAGCGCTACACATTGCAGTGCTTGTTCGACCCGGGTCAGGCCGCATATCTTGATCTGCGGTATATACTTACTCAAATTTTGTACCCTTTATTTATTTGTTTTTAGGTTATTTGCGTATTGTCGGGTGAATCTTCCCATAAGCGCTAAGTTGTTTTGAAATATGAACATCGAACATATTAAAGATGAACGTCCAACATCGAACATTGAAGTCGAACATCGAATAATGATGTCGCTCCGCTCCTCAACTTATTCTAAAATCGAATGAAAAACAAACATCCAATACCGAATATTCAACAGCTATTTCTGTTTCTTCATCTTTTTCCATTCAACATTCGATGTTGGACGTTCGATGTTGGACGTTTATTTTTTTAAGTAAACCTTCCACGGTCCATCCGGCGTAAAATTAACTTAGTGCTTATGGTGAATCCTCTCCCAGGAGCGATTTAAGAAAAGCCCCCGGGTTATCCGCACGTACAAGGCTTTCGCCGATCAGAAAATTCCATATTCCCGAATATTTCATTTTCTCAATCTCTTTCCGTGACCTGATTCCGCTGGCAGCCACCGCCACCTGCTCGGGCTCAAGAAGAGATTTCATGCGAATTGAGATGTCGACATCGGTCTCAAAAGAACGCAAGTTACGGTTGTTTATTCCGATAAGCCCGGCGCCTGCCCGGGTGGCCTTTTCCAGGTCTTTTTCTGAATGGATTTCCACCAGGGCATCCATTTGAAGTTCGTTGCATAGGTTAAGATAATCTTTGAGCTGTTTTGGGTCAAGAATACGGGCGATCAACAAAAGGGCATCCGCCCCCATGACCGCAGACTCAAAAATCTGGTAGGAGGAAATCAGAAAATCTTTGCGAAGCACCGGAAGGGTTGTGCTTTCCCGAGCGCGTTTCAAATCATGGATACCGCCCTTAAAATGAGGCCCATCGGTCAAAACGGACAGCGCCGCCGCACCTCCTCTTTCATATTCTACAGCATATGTAACCGGATTCAGATCAGGACAAATGATCCCCTTAGAAGGGGAGGCCCGTTTGATTTCGGCAATGATATTAACTCCGGATGGGCCAGGTTGAATAAGTTTTTTCAAAAAAGGGCGCCTTTTTTGCGTGATAAGCGCTTTTTCACGGAGTAGACGTTCAGGCAAACGTTGTTTTGCCGATGCTATCTCATGTTTTTTATCTTCAACGATTATTTGCAAAAAATCTTTTTTCATTTTCCGATCACTTGCCGGAGAACAGAGTCTCCAAATAGAATCTGGTGATGGGATCGACGTCGTTAAAAAGGTGTTCGTTGTTCTGGTTTTTTATTGCCATCTGTTTTCGAATATCCGTAGCAAGGGTTTTGCCCAGCTCCACGCCGAACTGATCAAAAGGATTTATGTCCCATACAAAGGCTTCAAAAACCGTTTTAGCTTCATAAAAGGAAAGCAGACGACCGATATTTTCCGGCGAAAGATCATTTAAAATAAGTGTTGATGACGGCCTATTACCGGAAAAAGATTTTGCAGGATTTTCGTCTTCCTTTCCCATTGCAAGGGCTTTAGGCTGTGCAATCAGATTCGACCAGAGTTCCTGGTGATTGGTGACCCCTTTGGATTGACTCTGATATTGTTTAAAATGGGGATTGATTACGCCGATAAAATCGATGGGGAAAGGACGGCCCTGGTGTGCCAGTTGAAAGAATGAATGCTGGGCATTGGTTCCCGGTTCTCCAAAAACAATACTACCCGAAGGTTCATCCAGCGGTTCACCTTTTTGTGTGACTGATTTGCCGTTACTTTCCATGTTAAGTTGCTGGATGTGAGCTGCCAGTTTGGACAGAGGTGATGCATAGGGGATGATGGCATGAGCAGGGTATCCCAGGAAATTATTGTTCCAGATTGAAATAAGAGCGGCAATAAGGGGAATATTTTCTTCCACCGGCGTATCCTGAGCATGAAGGTCCATGTCTTGAGCGCCTTTTAAAAACCTTTCATACCGTTCATACCCTAAATATAGACTCAGCGGCACGCCGCCAACTGCTGAGGTAACACTGTATCTTCCACCAATGAAATCGAACATGTGAAATGAAGAAAGGATAGGATTCGAAGGATCATCTCCAGGAGATCCCATGCTGGTAACAGTCACAAAATGTTGGGCAGAATCAAGGCCTTTCTCCGTCATAAAGGCATAAGCCTGATTGGCGTTGGCCATGGTCTCGGCAGTTGTGTAGCTTTTTGAGATGACGATCCACAGGGTGGTTTCAGGATCGATGGTTGAGGCAATGGATCCAAAGTTATTAATGTCCACGTTTGAAAGAAACATTATTTCAATATTTTTATCTGCCAGCGGATCTAATGCTTGTGCTACAAATTCCGTTCCCAGATATGATCCACCGATTCCGATGACAACAACATGCTTAAACGGTTTTCCGGTTGATCCGGTTATTTTTCCAGCAAGAACTTTTGATGCAAACAGTTTGATATCATCTCTTACCCTTCTTATTTCAGGCATCACATCTTTGCCGTCAACAAAAACCGGATTTTCTGAAAAGTTCCTTGCCGCTATGTGAAGTGCCGCCCTGTTTTCAGTTGTATTGATCTTTTCTCCACGGACCATGGCAATAAACTTTTGTTTCAGACTGCAGGATTCAGCCAGCTCAAACAACAAATCCATGACCCTGTGGTCTAATCTCTGGCGTGAAAAATCATAAAAGATACCGGCACCATTTAAAGAGAAATTTATTAGTCGATCTTTTTCTTTTAGAAGATGTTTGAGATGTTTTTCAGGACGGCTTATAATATCAGCATGCCGGGCCAGATTTTTCCAGGCTGGGATATCACTTAGTTTCATGCCGGTCATATGATCCTCCTTTGATTTGACAGATCAAAAGCGTCTCGAGCATGATATCGACTCACACAAAATGTAGTGTATTTTATCGAGCATGTTGCAATCGTCCATACACTCAGGAAAATCTTTTCTTTCCTCACATTCTCTACAGGGGCTCTTTATAAGGTAACCGATTTCAAAATCGAACCTGTAGTTAAGGTTTTTATAAGGCAAATATTTCATTTGTTGCGGAATCATAGATAACGGATAGCATAACATCCTGACCATAACAAGGGAAACTCTCGGTTTGTATAAAAGCTGGAGCGTAGCGACTCCTTGACTTTAGCTCACTTCAAACTTTAGCTCGCTTGTAATTTTATCCTAAACGGATGCTTTGCGCCGGTTTATCCGGGTTAGGGTATGATGTTATTTAATTCCTCAAAATTTTCAATAATATAATCTGCACCTGCCTGTAACAGGTCCTCTTTCAGCTTGTCTTTGTCAGATGATGATATGAGAATCCCGATACCGGCAAATCCTGCTCTGGATCTTGAGGCCGCTACCATATCATCAGGCATATCCCCAATGTAATAGAATCTGGAGACTTTATGTTTTTGGATCTCGGCAATGGCATCAAGCATATAAGGATTAGGTTTGCTTAGAGAAACTCTTCTTTTTTCATTTTTATATATCTTTTGTTCTTCTTTGATACAATCGTCAAGCGTGTAAGTAACTTTGAAAAACTTTCTCAGGCCGAAATAATCTAAAGGATAGTCGGCCTCGGCTTTGGGCCGGCCTGTGGCGATGGCCAGAATGTTACTTTTTGAGAGGCGTTCAAGGATGGAGCTGTCAACCATAAGCTTCTCTCTGTTTATATACCCCTTTTGATGGTATACTTTTGCAGGAATGCCGTAGAAGGCTTCAAACATCTTCTTCCCAAGATATATTTCCTGGAAAATCTGTTTTATAATATTCCCGCTTCCAACATCACCGGTGTAAAGGCCGGTAATGAATTCATGCTTTTGTTTCCCGTTTTTTTTCATCAGAGAGGTTATCGGGCTTTTTGTGGAGTTTAAAAACTGCGATAGGGCCGCAACATCACAACCGCTGATAATTTTATTATACCTGGTCCATGGGTCCGGATCTTGTTGGCTTGTTGGACTCTTTACCAAAGTGAATAAAAGGTTTATGACTAAAAAAGTTAAGTTCCAATCATTATTCAGGCCTCCGCTTTGTTTTACTCTGGCAAGATCTGTTAAGGAAAACAGAGGATCGGGCAGATCTTTCCATGATCCTGCTCCCCTGAAAAACAATCTGGCGGTTTGTCTTACAGTCTCACGGTATGACCCTGAGACATCAACAATGACACCATCCATGTCAAAAACGATTAATCCTTGAGATTTCATATAGAAAATTCCTAACTAGGACAAGCCGGCCTCCGGCTTCGCTTCCAGCCTGTAGGGTTTACAGGCCGGAGGGTAGAGCCTACAGCTCGGAGAGAACCAAGAAATATTGCAAAGAAAAAAGTTTTGCCACAAAAAGCACAAAATTCACAATTAAGAAACTAACTTAGATTATATACAATATACATATTGTTTATTGCAATTTATTTTCGAAAGGACGTGCTCATTTCTTTTCCGGGTAGGCGCCAGGGTGTGGATGAGCATGTTTGAAGAGAGTGGCACTAATTACGCTACTTTTAGAAAGTTCATATTACTGATCTTAAAGGTAAATAAAAGTGTCTCACAGATCTTGTTCAAATTATCAGCAAGGGCCTTTTTTCTGAAGTTGTTCATGGGGCGGTCTCCGACCATGGTTTTTGCCATGACTGCAAGGAGTTGAACTCTTTGGTAAAACATATTCCATTCGGGGGTTTCTAACTTTGAGACGGTATCTGTTTGCGCATCTAATCCGTGGTTTTTTAAGGCGGCATATTTGCTTGCCAATTGTAGTGAATGGTAAAAGACTTGATTTGCATTTTCTGCAATGGCTTGTTTTCTATATTTTCCAAGCGGACAACCTTTTAAATAAGCACTGGCCATAATAATAAGAAGCTTTAATCGTGATGTAAAAACGTAATGTTCTGACATTTTTCTCATCTCCCCGGATATCGGCTTTACGTCTCGGAATTTCTTGTTTTAATTCATTTACGCAAAAATTATGCAAAACAGTATGATATTTAATGATTAAGAAAAATTAATATAGATATTAAGTCGTTAAGATGATCGTACGACAAAAAAACCTCCGTGCCGGTTCATAAAAAACAGTTAAAAATATGAAATAAACTGGCTAAAATTATGAAAAAATTTTCATAATCTTTATTGTCTTGTTATAACTTCAACTTCAAAATATTTTATCCCTAAATAAGTTGAAATAGTGACGGACCTGTCAAAAAATGACACGAAATTTGTCAAATATTGTCAAACATGGGATACCATGTAATTTGGGTTATTAATATAACAATCTGATATATAAACATATATTAATTTATTATAAGTTTTATTTAAAAAAATATATGTTTTTGCATGGTTTTTGCTTGAATAAATTATCAAATAAAAAAAGGTTTCTCGGGTGTGCGTGCATCTTTTCTGCCGAGAGTCTTCAAAATTAAAAAATAAAAAGATGATGCACTCCGGTGTTAATAACGGCATTGCGGGAAATCGGATTTTTCGGTCAGGACTTGTAGGATTGTCAACCTTTCTCAACAACCTTTAAATGCGACATGGCCTTGTAGGATTGTCAACCTTTCTCCACAACCTTTTCATAGGGCGATTCAAGTGAATCGCCCTTTTTTTTGGATTATTTCTTTTATCCTGCCTGTATAACATCTCGGCATATCTCTTCGCAAAAAATCGCCCAACTTATAGGCGATCGGTAAGCTCTGAAAAAAATCTCTTGCACAATTTTTTCGCCTAGATAAAAGTGATACTATGGATGATCAGCAATTTCGCCAACTGCTTAATCGATTCGGGTTTTCTTGGTCAGGATACCGCAAAGTCCGCAAAGGGGTCAAAAAGCGGATAAAAAGACACATGAAAGACCTGGGGTGTTGCAACATCACAACTTATATAGCGGAACTGGACAAGAGCGATGAAGTCAGAAAAAAGTGTGAACTCCTGCTGACTGTTTCCATCAGCCGTTTTTTTCGAGACAGGGAATTTTGGCAGTCCCTTGAAAAAAAATTCCTGCCCGACCTTATTAAAAAAAATACAGAAAGAATTAATGTCTGGTCGGCCGGTTGTGCTTGTGGAGATGAGGTGTACAGTTTCAAGATAGTCTGGGATTGCCTGGAGAATGATTTTGTGCATATACCGAAACTTAAAGTAATTGCTACTGATATGAATCCTGAATATTTAGATAGAGCCCGATCAGGAATCTATCCCCCCAGCAGTCTCAAAGAAGTAAAAAAAGAACTTCAATTAAAGTATTTTAAAAGAAAGGCCGGTAAAAAACTTTTTGAAGTTGATGCTTCGCTCAAGGAAGAAATTGACTGGAAAATACATCATCTGCTTTCCGATCCCCCTGGATCGAAATTTGATATCATTTTTTTACGGAATAATGTCCTGACCTATTATGAAGATCTGCTGAAAAAAAAGGCTTTCAGGAAAATACTCGAGAGTCTTGCGCCTTATGGATTTCTGATCATCGGATCCCATGAATCTCTCCCTTTTGAAACAAGAAATCTTACCGGCATTGCACCGTATCCTTTTGTTTTTAGAAAAGGGCCGGAAAAATGATATGCCGAATAGACTTTATCCCATTTAAAAAAGAAGTTATCCGTTTTCCTGTGTGTATCTAATAAGTGCTTCCATTTTTTCAGTTGCAGCGCCTCTGTCAATGGAAGTTTCAGCCATACGGATGCCTTCCTGGAGGTTTTCTGCCTGTTCTGCCGCAACAAGGGCTGCAGCGGAATTAATGAGAACAACATCCCGTTTCGGTCCTTTTTCGCCATCCAATATCTTGCGGGTTATTCTGGAGTTTTCTTCAGGATTTCCACCCAGAAGATCGTTTGAATCTGACAGTTTGCCGAAAAATTGTTCAGGGGAAATATCATAAGTTCGAATGAGACCATCTTTTAGTTCCGAGATACGTGTGGGAGCACAAACAGAAATTTCATCCAGTCCGTCATGCCCGTGAACCACAAAAGCTCTTTTTGCACCAAGGAGCTGTAAAGCATGTGCAAACATTTCGGTTAGTTCGGGTGCGTACACACCGAGAAGCTGGCAATTGGCTCCGGCGGGATTTGTGAGCGGGCCCAGCATATTAAAAATACTGCGAAGACCCAATTCTTTTCTTGCTCTGGCGGCATGGCGCATGGCACCGTGATAAAGCGGGGCAAAAAGAAAACCGATACCGATTTCCTGAACAGCCTCTTCCACGATTTCAGGATCAGTATCAAGTTTTACCCCAAGTACCTCCAGGAGATCTGCACTGCCGCATTGACTGGATACCGATCGATTCCCATGTTTGGCAACAGTCACCCCGCAGCCGGCCACAACAAAAGCCGTGGTTGTGGAAATATTGAATGTCTGTGCCGCGTCTCCACCGGTTCCGCATGTATCTACAATGATTGCGGTTGGAGCTTGAATACGGTGTGCTTTACGGCGCATAGCTCGAGCCGCTCCGGCAAGTTCTTCAAAAGTTTCTCCCTTGGTTGCCAGTGCTGCCATCAGTGCGCCGATCTGTGCATCGGTAACATTTCCTGAAAAGATTTCTGTTATCATTTGAGACATTTGAGTTTCACTCAAATCGATTCTTTGTATGATTTTATTAAGATATTCCCTAAACATAATGGTTGTTCCTCCTGTATTAGTCGCTTAGTTGTAAATTTTGTGCTTTTTATGGCAAAAAAAATGCTTAGACAATTAAGTGTGAAGTGCCTAAAGTGAAATAAAGTGCCTAAAGTTAAGGAATACTGCCAATTTGTATAAAAGTCGGAGCGTGGCGACTCCTTAACTTTAGCTCACTTCAAACTTTAGTTCACTTGTAACTTTTCCAGTTTATCCGGGTCAGGTTTTAAGATTATTGAGAAAATTCCTAAGAAGCCGTTTGCCAACGCGTGTCATAATAGATTCCGGATGAAATTGAATCCCTTCTGTGGGATGCTTTAGATGCCTGATTCCCATAATTTCCCCGTCTTCTGCTTCCGAGCTTATTTCCAGGCATTCGGGAAAACTTTCTCTTGAAACAGCCAGTGAGTGATACCGCATTGCTTCAAAAGGCTTATGAATTCCCTGATACAGCATTTTCCCGTCAGAGTGTATCATGGATGTTTTACCGTGCATAAGCCTCTTGGCGGAGACCACTTTCCCGCCAAAAGCAGCTGCTATGGCTTGGTGGCCCAAGCACACACCGAGGATTGGTATCTTCCCGGAAAAGTGTTTTACTACCGGAAGAGATAGCCCTGCATTTTCCGGCCTGCCCGGCCCGGGTGATATGACAATTCCAGCAGGATTCCATGAAATAAGATCTGAAATGGAGGCGACGTCATTCCGGACAACCTTGACGGAAGTGCCGATTTGCTCCAGATATTGCACCAGGTTGTAAGTGAATGAATCATAATTGTCTATCATTATGATCATCTTTTATCCTCCTTTATAAGTTAGTTCGCTTCGCTCACAATTGGAATAATGGAATGATGGAGTAATGGAATAATGGGTTTGAAGGAGTTTTTTACAATTAGAATGGCATATTTTCGCCCTTATTCCCAATATTCCAGCATTCCAGTATTCCATTCCGATGGCACAAAGAGGTTGCCATTAAAAGACTATTGATTTCATATAGTTGTAGAAATTCCGAAACGTTTAATTATTTCTCATATGTTTTCTGCACAAGTTGCAGTGCTTTTTGCATTGCCATTGCTTTATTGATAGTTTCTATACGTTCGCTTTCCGGATCGGAGTCGGCAACGATTCCGGCACCTGCCTGAACAGTCAGCAGCCCATTTTCAATACTGGCAGTTCGGATGGTAATAGCCATGTCCATATTCCCGTGGAACGAAATATATCCCACTGCACCGCCATAAGGACCTCGGGGTCTGTTTTCGAGTTCAGCGATAATCTCCATTGCCCTTATTTTGGGAGCTCCTGATAAAGTTCCGGCAGGGAAGGTTGCCCGAAGCAGATCCCATGCATCATATTCTGATTTCAGATCACAGCATATATTGGATACAAGATGCATGACATGAGAATAACGTTCCACTATCATCAAATCTGTTACCTGGACGGTTCCCACCTCTGCCACACGCCCGAGATCATTACGTCCCAGATCGACCAGCATAAGGTGTTCCGCCCGTTCTTTCTCATCTGCAAGAAGCTCATTGGCGAGAGACCTGTCTTCCTGTTCATTTTTCCCTCTTGGGCGTGTGCCTGCAATTGGGCGTAAGGTGGCAACGCCGTTTTCCAGCCGTACCATAGTCTCAGGTGAAGAGCCCACGAGAGTCATCTCATCGAGACCGAGGAAATAAAGATATGGAGAGGGATTAATAAATCGTTGTGCCCGGTAAAGAGCCCAGAGATCTGGTGGAGGTGTACAGAAAAAAGGCATGGAAATGACGGTCTGGATGACATCACCGGCCCGGATATATTCTTTTACTTTCTGCACAAGAGAACGGAAGTCGCTGGCTTCCAAAGATGCTTTCAGTATAAATTCAGTATCGATTGGGTGGTCATTTTCTTCAGGCAAAGGTCGTTCCATCTCCCGCAGAAGTGATTTGATGCGGAGTGTTGCAGAATGAAAAGCTCGATCAGTATCGTCTTGGTTGTCAATAAAGGAGATAACAACTCCGAGTAATGTATGCCGTATATTGTCAAAAATAAGCAGTTCATCGGGTATGATAAAATGAGCAAGCGGCTTATTTTCCGGCAGCAGGTTGGGGATTGATTCAAAAAAGGAAACCATTTCATAAGTTAAATATCCTACCATTCCACCCCAGAATCTGGGGAGTCCGGGCATTTGAGCAGGTCGATACTTGCTCATCAATGCTTTCAGCACAGAAAGGGGGTCCCCGTGATGGGGAATCTGTTTGCTATTACTGTCTTCCCGGACTTCCACAAATTGGGGAAATACCCATATATGAATTCGGGCGGAGACTCCAAGAAAACTGTACCTCCCCCACCGTTCACCCCCCTCGACGCTTTCGAAAAGAAAAGCAGAGCCATTGTTTTTATAGATTTTTCTTAAAAGAGAAACCGGTGTTTTTGTATCCGCAAGGATCTCGACGCAGACCGGAATTACATTGCTTTGTTTTGCCAGATGGCGGAATTGGTCTATATCAGGGAATTCATTAATAAGCATGAGCGATTCCTTTTTAAAATAATACAAAAGTTCAAAAAAAGCCGTGAGAATTTCCACGGCCCGTCTGAAACTAAGACAAAAAAAGGACCGTGGCTCGGGTTGCCATGGTCCTTTGAAATTTTACTAATTATAAGTTAGCTGATCAAGTTCCTATGGCAGACCCGTTGATTTGGGTTTGCCACCACCAGTTTTTCAGATGGACATCTATATTTTGATTAGCCACTTTAATTCTTTTCATTTTTTTCACCAGATTGAGTTTAAACTTATATGTAATAGTAAATATTTGTCAAGGTTTTTTTATTCGACTTCGCCAGAATACCCTGCGGCTTGATGAGGTGGTTTGCATTATTAAGATCGTAAGTTCCGTGAATAGTCCAAAAAAAAATCTTGACAAGACAGAATACGTTCCAGTAGCTTTAAAGTAATTCAAAGTCGGAAACAGTGAAAGTACAAGACGAAGATGAAAGATTTAAGTACAAAAAAATACTTTTGGCGCTGGTGGCGGATAACCGGAGGGAAGAGGTGTGCCGACAGGTTCATGCTGGTGTGAGCTGCTAGCATAAAAGATTTCTAAGGACCGTGGGCACATCGAAGCTCACGGTCTTTTTTTTGCTTTAAAACAGATGACCAATGATCAATGTCCAACTATAAGGAGGAGAAATAATGCTGGTTGTGATGTTTGAGAGTCTTTGCCGTCAGGTTCAATCTGTTTTTGATAATCTGCAAAACGGCGTTGGGACAGGTTAGTTCGCTTCGCTCACAATTGGAATGATGGAATACTGGGTCTTTTTACATCGCATTGAAAAAATATGATTTATGAGATAAACCCATCATGAGTCGAAGAAAAAAATATGATTTATGAGATAAACCCGTCATGAGTCGAAAAAACATCAATAGAGGTTTTAAAAAACTCAGGGTCTGGCAAGATGCTATTTCCCTTTATGTTTTGGCCTATAAGATATTTTCTAAATTTCCATTCGAGATCAAGAAAGTTGCTGCTAACAGCATCGATGCTGCTCATAGCATTTCAAGAAATATCTCAGAAGGCTATTGTCGACGCAGCCTTAAAGAGTATTTAAATCATCTAAATATTGCCCTCGGTTCCTGTGGAGAATTTCATTCTTGCTATGAGAGTTTCAAGCAAGCCAATCAAATTACGGACGATGAATACGAACAATTAGATCAA
>JAUWLP010000078.1 GCA_030613575.1 Desulfobacteraceae bacterium | reverse complement strand
TTAGGGTTTAGCGATCAATAATCGGAGAGGTGAGTTATGTCAAAATATACTATCGTCGGTCTGATATCGTGGCTCTTCAGTGGATTGATACTACTTTTTCAAACCATATCATCATTGATGGGTATGGAAGAAAAAATGGCTTTCAAGAGCTTAGCTCTCGTTAATATTATTGGCAAAGGACATTTTAACTGGATCGATGGAATTTCATGGATAAGCATTCAAAAAGCAGTTAATTATATTGTTACAATGCCTTTATTTTTATTGCTGTTTTGTATAGGCATCTTATTCTTTTTAATGCATATGTTTACATCTAAATTATAAATGATGGCTTCGTAAAAAGTCCAACTTCTGCGTTGCGCTGCATTCCTCGTCACTGTAACGTACTATAAGTACGTCTCATTCCTCGGAATTTGCGCGCCTTGAATTTGGAGCTTTTTACTTTGCTATCAAAATCCGACTTTTTACGAGACCGTCATAAATGAACCCTTTGGTTAATAAAAGATGCAATTCAATTATTGTCTTAGCAGTGTTCTTTTCTCTCCTGTTCTCAGGATGCGCCGTCTTTAAAAAAAGACCGCCCAGGGTCAGGGAAAGTGCACTAATAAGAATAGAATCGTCAGATTATCCTGAATTTTCTGATGATATGGACTATGACGGTTTGGAGCATGGCGTTCTGCAAAGCATTTTGTATCTCAATAAAGTCCCGGCTGACAGAAAGTTCAGGTTTGGCGAAGACGTTTTTGATGCCGCTCACATGATAAGATCCATGGAGTACTTTCTTCAATTTATTAAAACCAGGCCATCAATACAGGATCTGAGAAAATATATTAGTTCTAACTACCTGGTTTACAGGTCTGTGGGCAGCGGCAACCCGGGACAGGTTTTTTTTACAGGATATTACGAACCTTCTTTAGAAGGAAGTCTGGAAAAAAGCACTGAGTACCGGTTCCCAATTTATGCCCGTCCCAGCGATCTTACCACGATTGACCTTTCTTTGTTTTTACCGGAACTTAAGGGGAAAAAAATCATCGGCAGATACACCGACCAGACTGTTGTGCCTTACTATGACCGCAACGACATAGAATATAAAGGGACTCTCGAGGGTAAGACCCGAGAGATTGCCTGGCTTAAAGACCGAATTGACCTCTTTTTTTTGCAAATCCAGGGTTCCGGGAAAATTTGTCTTGATAACGGTGAAATCATTCACGTTCATTATCATGCTACAAACGGCCGGCCTTATCGGAGCATAGGCAAGTTGCTTATTGACAATGGCAAAATACCTCGCGAGGAGATGTCTATGCAAAAGATTCGTGCTTATTTGCACGACTATCCTGAAGAGGTTGAAACCATTTTGAATCATAACCCAAGTTATGTATTTTTTAAAATCGAAGAAGACGGCCCCATCGGCTACCTGGAGGTCAAATTGACGCCGGGCCGATCCATTGCCCTGGACAGACGTTTGTTTCCCCTGGCCGGGCTGGCGTTTATCAAAACCGATAAGCCTTTAATAAATGGTAGCGGGAAAATTTACAAATGGGCGGCTTTTTCTCGATTTGTACTGAATCAGGATGCCGGCGGGGCAATCAATGGGCCTGGTCGAGCTGATCTGTTCTGGGGTAATGGAATATATGCGGAAATAGCCGCCGGTCATATGCAGCACCACGGAACACTCTATTTTCTTGTCCTGAAACCGGATGTACTCTAACAGCTATTATATTCACCCTATAGTTGCATAAATAACATGACAAAATGGGTTTAAAAGTAATAACTACAGGCCATTCAACCTTTTTTAACTGTTCTGCTGGAATGAACTCCAGATGGCATCTTGAAATCAGTGAAAAGCAGCCATGTTATTTACCCTACGGGAAAGCCGATGGCACCGCATCTCCAGCGTTGTCAAGGGCTTGCGGTAAATTACTACAGCTGCACCCTTGACGCCTTGGATCTGCAGCACCCTCGACTTTTGCAACGTTAGGGTTCACTTCAAATTTTTAGTTATTTTTACGGTTTATCCGGGAGAGTTGTTCTTGACTCTTTTTTATAAAACCATTATTTATTGAGACCTTATCAGTTTTATTAACTTTTTTCCACCATTTAGGAGTTAGATATGTTTGGCATCGGAATGCCTGAAATGCTATTGATCATGGCAATCGCACTGATTGTTATTGGCCCTAAAAAACTTCCGGATCTTGCAAAATCCCTGGGACGGGCTTTTGCCGAGTTTAAGCGAGCCACATCCGAATTAAAAGATACTTTTGAAATTGATGATGAACTAAAAGAAGTTAAATCAACCTTTGATCATGTGGGCAAAGAAATTAAAGAAGCTATGGATGTAAAGGTCGATAACGGACTCGAAGATCAAAACCTTTCTGCCGATTTTGATAAAGAAAAAAATGAAACCGGAAATAAAGATTCGGAAAGTCCATTAAGTGATGGATGATCAAGATAAAATTCCTTTTACCGCGCATCTTGAAGAGCTCAGAAAACGTCTAATTTTCTGTTTCATAGCCGTCGGTATTGGTTTTGTTCTATCATACGGCTTTAAAGAAAAACTGTTTCAAATTTTAACCCGTCCCCTGATAAGCGTAATGCAAACCGGCGATAAGCTTATCTTCACCGGTCTTCCCGAAGCTTTCTTTACTTACCTGAAAGTAGCACTTCTTTCCGGTATCATTCTGGCTACTCCTGTAATTTTTTATCAGTTCTGGATGTTTGTTGCACCCGGACTCTATAAAAAAGAAAAACAGCATATGATCCCCATTGTTTTTCTTTCCACTTTTTTCTTTGTTGGCGGTTCATTTTTCGGGTATTTCATTGTATTTCCATATGGCTTTAAGTTTTTTTTAGGTTTTGCCTCTGAGATAATACAGCCGCTTCCCTCCATGCGGGAGTATTTAAGTTTCGCATCAAAATTGCTACTCGCTTTCGGGCTTGTTTTTGAGCTTCCTTTGATCATTACCTTCCTTGCCAGACTTGGCGTGGTCTCCGTAAGCTTTTTAAAGAAAAACAGAAAGTATGCGCTTCTGTTGTTCTTTGCAGGCGCAGCTATTTTAACGCCTCCGGATGTTGTGACGCAGGTCATGATGGCCTTACCATTGATAGTGCTTTATGAAATAAGTATTATCGGCGCCAGAATTTTCGGAAAGAAAAAATCTGAAGAGGACGATAATAACGATAATAAATAGAGAAATAAGATACTTGTAACAGTTTGGTTCTTTGAAATAAACCGATTTCAAACGAGCTTCAGGTATGATTAAATTTTATGCTGGAAACTGTTTGAAAGGTATATCTTCCATAATTAGAATTTCTGAAGATCTCTATTTATCATTGACAGATCTGTCTCTACTTGGTATCTAATTTTGCGTCTATTGAAATATATAAAGAAAATGAAAGGGGGTGAAAGGTGTCTATGAGTAAAAGGTATTTAATAATTTCGGTGGTTGCTGTAATAGCCACACTGTTTATTGCGGCAGGAATTTATGCAGGAAATGAGGTAAAAGATGAGATCGTAATGGAAAACAAGGCGTATGACAAACATACCAAATCCATACAGACGTTTACACACAAGAAGCATACAAAAGAATATGTGGAGGAACATCCGGATCTTTACAAATTAGGCTGCGGAGAGTGTCACCATGAAGATAAGGATGGAAAAAGTAAACCGCTGACCGATCTGAAAGAGGGGGATGAAGTAAAAAACTGCATCGAGTGCCATAAAAAAGCTGGTTATATTAAAGGCAAAAAAGCAAAGGGACTCACAAAGAAACAGAAACGAGAATATCACGCTAATGCCATCCATGACAACTGCAAAGGCTGCCACAAAAAATTCAACAAGAAAAAGAAGTTGAAAGCAAAGGATGAGGGCGCGGCACCGATAACATGCAAACAGTGCCATCCTAAAAAGGAATAACAATACAGATAAATATAATTAATAGGGTAATCATCATTTTTAAGATGATTGCCCTATTTTTTTTGATTTTTATAGGAAGCGGCTTTGCGGACCATGCTTATGGCCCAGGAAGGAGTGCCCAGGGCATGTATATGGGTGTAAGTCGCCAGAACGTTTTTGTAACAGACGCCGTCACGATTATTAATAAAACCGGTGCCTCTTTTCATGTTAAAAGCCAGATCTTTGTCTGTCCCCCGCCATTTTAAAACGTGCGAATAGTGAAATTCATGTCCTTTAAGTTGGGTGCCGACTTTATAATATGGATTCGGCTGTTCAACCGTAACAATTGTGTATCCGTGTCCCTGAGGCTTCTTTGAAAATCCAAAAACAACCGGCAAAACCCCGGCCATGGGAAATGATTTTTCATCCAGAATCAGTTCTTCTCCCAGGTACATAAGGCCGCCGCATTCAGCGTATATCGGCAGGCCTTCCTGGGCCAGGGCCTTTAACTGCTGTCTGAATGTTACATTTTCTGCCAGTTGCCGGGCATGGGTTTCGGGAAATCCGCCTCCGATATAAAGGGCGTCCACAGATGGAATATTATCGTTGATAAGGGGACTTATAAATATCGTTTCTGCACCGGCCGCTTCAAGTGCATCAATATTTTCCGGATAATAGAACTGAAAAGCCGAATCCTTGATGATGCCGATTCTTGGCCGGAGCTGCTGGTCGGAGTGAAGCAAAGATCCCGTTTCAGGGGGGATGCTTTCTCGAAGTTCTGTTGGAATAGAGAGTGCGCCGGCATTACCGGCAACTGCGGCCAGCGCTTCAAGATCAAGATAGCGGTTGGCTATTTGAGATGCGGCTTCGATGGAATCCTCTGCCCAGCCGTGTTCCGGTGTGGGTAAAAGCCCCATGTGCCGTTCAGGGAAATTTTGCCAGTCGAGTTTTGGGATTGCACCCAATACGGGAATATCACAATGATGTTCAATACTGTTTCGGAGAATTTTTTCATGCCTGGGACCGGCAACGCGATTTATTATTACCCCTTTTATATTCACATCAGGATCGAATTTCACACATCCAAGAACGGCCGCAGCCATGGTGCGGGTTGATTTTGTACAATCGATGCAAAGAATCACCGGCGTTTGCAGCAGTTTTGCCAGCTCCGCGGTACTGGTGCTCCCTTGGATATCTATTCCATCGTAAAGACCCCGGTTTCCCTCTATAACTGCGATATCGCCTTTTTTGGAATGTAAGAAAAAGGATTGGAGGGTATGCTCTTTTTTGGTCAGGAAGGTGTCAAGATTATAGCAGGGCCGGCCGGCCGCAAGAGCAAGCCAGCCCGCATCAATATAATCAGGACCTTTTTTAAAGGGTGTTATCTTTTTGCCGAACGATTTCCACGCTGCAGTGATTCCAATCGACAGTATGGTCTTACCCGATCCTCCCCGCAGGGCTGAAATCAAAATTCTGGGAAAATCCATATATTCTTGCTGCACAGGAGGTTTCTAAATTAAAATATTTTTCGGGTCGGCCTTTTTAATACAAAAAATCTATGTTTTATTCTTCGTGCTCGGCCGCAGCCTGCTTGCCGACACCTTTTAGACTATACAAGGTTGTGCTTCCGCTGGACCAGTACTCAAGGACTTCATCTATTACCATTTTACTAATCAGCTTTTTGGCAGGCCTGGGCTTTTCACCCAGTATTTTACAAAGGTCGTTAAAATAGAACTTAGTTTTACCTTTTTTCTTTTTAAGCGCTGTTACGATTTTTTCAGTTGCTTCCGCTTGATCCATGATTTAGCCTCGTCTCTTTTAGTGCAGGGGACACGTGATGTGCCCCCTGCGGGTTTTTATTGGATTTAGAACTTAAAGTTCGTTGTCTGACGCCAGGTAAAATAAGCCGGATCACGGAAATCATCGATCAGATGATGGGTGAACTCGAGTTCACATTTCTCAAAGAATCTTTCCCACCCGATCCTTTCCGCCCATTCGCCCATACGTTCATACTTGTTGGCGTCTTTTGCATAGGCCTCTACCATTCTCTTGATGGCATCAGTCATCGTGGGCCAGCGAGGCATTTCGTTGGGGATAAAGGCAACAACAACCTTGGAGAACTTGGGAGCGCTGATCCGGTTGGACACCTTTCCCCCTGCCATGAGTACGATACCGTCGCCCACATCATCTGCCAGCGGCATGGAGGGACACATGGTGTAACAGTTACCACAGAACATACACCTGGGCTCATTTACGACAACACTTTTTACCTCGGTTCCGTCTTCCAGTGTAACCTTGGCCGGTTTGATTGCAAATGTCGGACAGGCAGCAATTGCCAGGGGAATTTCGCACATCTTGTTCATATATTCATGATCCAGCATGGGCGGTTTACGGTGATAGCCCAGAATGGCGATATCCGAGCAATGGACGGCGCCGCACATGTTCAGACAGCAGGCCATGGAGACCCGGAGTTGGGCCGGAAGCCGCATGTTGGTGAAATCATCAAAAAGTGCATCCATGGTAGCTTTAACGGTACCGGATCCGTCTGTTGCCGGTGTGTGACAGTGGATCCATCCCTGGGTATGGACGATGTTTGTAACACAGGAGCCGGTACCCCCGATGGGAAACTTGTAACAGCCGCCGGCCTGCTTGCGGCTCAAAAGATCCTGCTTCAAAGGCTCCACTTTTTCCTTGCTGTCCACCATAAACTCAATGTTATTGCGTGTAGTGAATCTGAGATGTCCGTCACAATGTTTGTCCGCAATTTCGCAGATTTCACGAATATGGGATACGCTCATGAGACGGCACCCACCGGTTCTTATGGTGTAAACTTCATCACCGGTTTCGGAAACATGGACCAGAATGCCGGGCTCCAGAATTTCATGGTACAGCCATTTACCCTTGTTCTTCGCTATTACCGGAGGGTAAAATTCGTCAAATTTTCTTGGGCCGATGTCGGTTATCCTGTTTTCCATCGGCTTGTCAGGATTGTAACCTGATGATACAAATGCCATAGTATTTACCCCCTATCTCTGATGGTATTTTCTGTATTCGTTAATATCACGATCAAATCCGCCTTCGACTTCATCTTCCTTCCAGAAAATGTACGGATTGGTGCGCGGTTCCTGAACCATCCGGGCATCCGGTTTAAAACCCGTCACCTCAAGCAGTTTCTGGAAGCCCTGGCGCTTCATGAGCTCGCCGAGTCTTTCGCGGTTTTTTCCTTCTTCCATCCACCAGTCCCAGATGGGCTCGATGACTGTCTCTTTGATTTCATCGTAAGGTTCTTCCACCTTAATAAACGGAACTATAAGAGACCCCATTTGTGCGCCGTCAAGAATCGGGGCCTTTGCTCCGGCAAAGATCGAACAGCCACGGTCATTACCGATTCTCAATGCTCTGGGCATGACGTTGATGCAGTGCATGCATCTATAACACTCCGGAGTGTTTATCTCCAGTTTGCCATCCTCATACCGCATGCAACCGGTGGGGCAAAGATCGATCACTTCTTTCCGGATGTCGAATGGTCCCCAGTCACGTCCCGAATGAGAGCCGCCGTTGGGAGGAAGTTCACCGCCCACATAAGCCTTAACCGCTTCCTGATCTATTTTAATATCATCACGCCAGGTGCCGACAAACGCCAGGTCCGCCCGTGCGATTGCTGCAACGCAGCCGTTGGGGCACCCGTCGAATTTAAATTTAAACTTATAGGGAAATGCCGGCCGATGGAGCTCGTCCTGGTATTCAACGGTGAGATCATGGCAGATCGCCTGGGTGTCAAAGCAAGCCCATTCACACCGAGCCGCGCCCACACAATCGGCAGGTGTCCTCAGGTTTGACCCGGAACCGCCCAGGTCCTGGTTCAGATTATGTCCCAATTCCCAGAAGACCTCTTCAAGCTGCGGGGTTGTGGTGCCCAGGAAGATAATATCTCCTGTTGAACCATGCATATTGGTAAGACCACTGCCGCGCCTTTCCCAAAGGTCGCAGATAGTTTCCAGGTATTCGGTGGTATAGAATTTGCCGGCGGGCTGGGACACACGCATGGTGTGAAAATGGGCAACGCCCGGAAACATCTCGGGCTGGTCGCAATACCTGCCGATTACACCGCCTCCGTAGCCGAATACCCCGACGATGCCGCCATGTTTCCAGTGGGTCCTGCCGTGCTTGTAAGAAAGTTCAAGCACGCCCAAAAGATCGTCACAACAATCCTGGGGAATTTGGTACTCAATATTTCTTTCATTCTTTTCCCTTGATTCAGCTTCTCGCTTAATGTCGGTCACAAAACTCGGCCATGGACCGGTTTCCAGCTGATCCAACAAAGGGGTTTCATGTTTTGCCATATTCATTCCTCCATTCATCTTTAGATTTAACTATCCTTTCGATTGAAATAAAACCCTCTCCTATTGGAGTTGTATCGTTCACCTCCTCTCACAAAATGATTCACTTTTTTTTCTTTACGTTTTTATATTTAATAATTTAAATAATAACAGCTGTGCGCAAAAAAGTTATATAAAATTAATCTTTTATCTTGTCAATAAAAAAGCATGGTTTGCCATGTTAATTATTTTTTATTGTCTGAATCGGCTTTAACGCGCAATCCGAATGGTTCCGTAAAAAGTCAACCAAAAATAAAGCAGCACAACATATTGTACTTTATTACCGATTACTACGTCTATATGTTGTAGTAGCAATTCAAAGTTTAGACGGTTCCGTAAAAAGTCCAACTTCTGCGTTGTGCTGCATTCCGTAATCATTCAACGTACGAAAAGTACGCCTCATGATTACAAAATTTACACGCCTTGAATTTGAACTTTTTACGAAACCATCTAAATCGGAAAACGGTATTTTGAGACTTTTTACGAAGCCGTCTTAATTGCATCGAATAGAATCTTTACATGCCTTTTTAAATTCTTTTTAATGACAGGAATTTCCGGAGATTGGGGGTTATATGCATCAACCATGGCTTGTGACAAACCAAACAAATCTGATTGATTGCAAGATAAAAGATGATTTCGGAAACAATCGATTAAAGGGCCTGGAAACGAGAAAATAGGCGGTTTTAAGGCCAGGCTCTCGAAAAAACCTTTAAGGATCCCATCAACCGAAGTATCATCTGACCACACTATTTCTCCGACACCGTCCAGCCGGTCAAGACGCATTTTGATTGTAAGATTCAGAAAAAAGACCAGCAAAGCTTCCAGTATCAGTTCCATATCCGGTTCTTTATTAATCCCGTTATTTTTAAACATGGGTCGGTACTGTCTTGCTGTAATTAGCTTTACATCGATCTTTTCGTTTTGACGTTTTAAGACAAAATCCCCTGCCCCATGGTGCCAGGAGAGTATCTGCTCAAAGCTTTCTGCATTATAATAACAGGTTAGAATCCTGGCGGCTTGTCGGTAAAGGTTTGTGGCTTGATCGGTTTTAAGGAAATAGTTGCCGTGCTCATGATCCCAGACAACAATTTTATATTTTTCATCTGCCGGATCAAGGGAAATATGGAATTCGTTATATCCCTGGAACCACTCTCCTAAAAACATTCTGATTTCATCACCTGCAATAGACACACGACCCTGGCCGTAAACTTTGGGCAGAAATGAAAACGGAAAATCTTCATTAAGCTGTTTTAAAAGACCATATTCTCTTTGAACACAATTTTTGCCTGCATTGGAAATCGCTACATTCAATACAAAGGGTATTGCTGTCCCGTGTAACATGGTTTCAATACGGGCCGGATGATAAAATTCACCGTGTTTTTCGAGAAAGATTCTTATTTCTTCGATTTCTTCGGATCTTACATCTCGATGCATATGTTGTGAAACAGCACGAGTAACGATTTCAGATCTTTCCTGTTCCAGAAAATTTCGAACGGCGGTAAAATAGTCTCCATGGCTCACACAAATACCCGCATCATTCTGCCGTTGCTTTCTGCTCATGGGAAGGAGGGTGTTCCATATCTGGCTGTTTTTTTTGGCAGGATTTTCTTTGTGCGACAAAAAATACTTGAATTGCGGCATGTTGGGCATGGTTTGGGTTCTGGAGATCAAAAATACCACATCTTATTCGAATTCTTTGCGAAAGGCTTGGATCTCTTTTAATAGTTCAGGGGCTACTTCATAACCGAGCTCAACCGCTTTATCCACATGTTTTATTGCCAGATCATATTCCCCCTTTTCGAGATAGGCGATTGCCAGATTGTTGTGAGCTATTGCAAAGCTCGGTTCAAGTTCCAAAACCTTCAGGTTGGTTTCGATACTTTCATCAATCAACCCTTTCATTAAATAAGCATTTGCCAGTGTGGCATAAGCCTGCAAGAAGTTGGGATTCCACCGTATCGCTTTTTGAAGTGACCGGATGGCGTCGTCAATTTCACCTTTTTGCAGATGGACAAATCCGATGTTGCCGTGGCCTTCGGAAAATCCTGCCCGAACCTTGATCGCCTGCTGGTTGTATGCCATACAGCCGTCAAGATCACCGCGCTGCAGGCAGAGACCTCCGAGTTGCACATATGCTTCAGCCAGGTTCGGGCTGCAATGGATGGTTGCAATCAGCTCTTTTTCAGCTTCGTCGTATTTTTGCAGCCCCAGGAGAGCGACGGCAAGATTGTAACGGGATACTCCGCAATCCGGATTTCCGGCGATGGCAACCCGCTGGCGAGCTATATATTCTTCTGCGTTTTTTGCTTTTGGCATGATTTATCCTTTAAATAGATTCTATTTTATTGTTAACCGGTGGATGAAAACCGCCTGATAATTATAAGATTTAAAACATTTCAATTTTGGGGTAAGTATGTCAGCCATTTTGGGTTGTCAAGAAAAAAACAGGCCGAAACTGGCCACAAGACTATTGACAGGTCATAACCATTATAATATAAGGATCGATCTTAATTGTGTGTTTAAAAAAAAGAGGGCTTTTTACTAATACTTGGAACTTTATCAACAGGAGGTACTCATGGCAGATTTTTATATTAATGTTTTTTTGGATGACGAGAAAACCAAAAAGATTGAAGATGCGGGTTTGGCCGACCAGATTACTGAAATAGACGGTAAAAAGGCAATTCAGGTGGATATGACCAAAAAGGAAAAAAAGAAACTCGTTAAAGGCTTTACGGATTTAACCTTCGATGATTCAAATGCATGTGTTCTACCGGAAGACGGCGAGAAGACTTTGCTGGATGTTCTCTCGCAAACGCAGACGATTGACTGTATGAAGGTGGCAATTATAAAACTTTATAATCCGCTTGCCGGACGGGGTATATCTGGAAGAGGCACAGGGGGCCGATAGTGTTTCCCTGGCATAACGCGCTGTAATCGAGACCCTTGAAATCATTCGATTTTGTTACCGTTATTCGAATTTGAGCAAAAATCCGGTCAAAAAGAATGTTTTTTAAGGGTCTCGTACAAATCACATTTTCAATTCCTTCTTTGGTTTCCCGTTGTAACATCGACCTTGAGCCGCACCATCCTTTTTTTGAAAAATTCCGGGTTGGCTTATTAAGCTGTTTCCAGAGATTACCGAGTTTTCCCTTGACATAACCTCTCACTTTATTTACCTTTTCCGTATACACCGGTATGGACTATACGATGTTTTTAATGGCAAGAACACTTTCTGTTAAAAGGGGGATGTTATGCTCGCAGGATGTTTCACGGCAATTGTTACACCATTTAAAAATGATACCGTCGACTATGAAGGTCTTGGAAAGCTGTCGGAATTCCAGATAAAAAACGGAATAACCGGGATACTGGCTGTAGGGACTACCGGGGAGAGTCCTGTTTTAACCTGGGATGAACATAATCGGGTTATTGAGATCGTTGCGGAAAAATCAAAAGATAAATGTATCTGCATTGCAGGTGCAGGGAGTAATAACACAAAAGAGTCGCTGGAAGGAACAAAGCATGCGGTTGCGGTAGGTGCTGATGCGGTTTT
>JAUWLP010000174.1 GCA_030613575.1 Desulfobacteraceae bacterium | reverse complement strand
AATATGGGAAAAAAATCAATGAAAATGATCAGGTGATTCAATATGTTACAAAAACAGTGTTTTAGGGATGATAAAATTGTGTGGTTTTTACACGGTATAATTAACCACTGACCCACACAGACACACACTGACTTCAGTTAATTAACCACGGAGTCTCAGAACGCACTGAGAATAATTTATTTTCCTGATCGAGAGATAAGGATAATAAAAAAAATCAAGCTTTACACAGCATGATTTGGGTTGCATATAATTTAAAAGCACATTATTATTATAAACAATAAATTTATGTTAACGGTCTTAAGATATTGGAGATTAATGATGAAATATAAAATTGTTATTAATAAATCCCATGAAGGTTACAGCGTCTCCTGTCCGGGTCTCCCTGGATGCTGGTCTCAGGGTAAAACTGAAGCAGAGGCCATCGAGAATATCAAGGATGCCATACAAGAGTATTTGGCCGCTGTGTACGCCTCCGTTAAAGATTCAAACGTTCGAGAAGTTGAAATAGCCATTTAATCATGCCGAAAATTCCCGGAGTCAATCATCTTCGAACCGTCAGGGCACTGTATGGACTTTCGGGACGTCCATAAATATATAAATAACTTTCTATTATGCTGATATAATTATTTTATTTTAGTCTTTTTCGCCTTCTGCTGTAAACTCATTTTAGCGCTTTTTGAAGTCATAAATTGTGATATCAAGTTGGAGTTCCGGGAGGGTTCAAGACGATATTTCAAGACTGTTATTTGCCCTTTTTGCTTTTTACCTTTCACTTTTTACGCTTTTTCTCCTTTTTCCCGTATCTTGCCTGCTTCTCTTTTACTGTGTATCCGATCTTTCTCTTCTTCTTGTCAGGCGGTGCCATTAGCTGGCGAATTGCTTCGAAAATTGCCTGGATTTGTTCATCGTGATCGCCCAGCTTTCGTTCCAAATCTGAAAGTTTACGGGATAGTTCAGAATGTGAATCTATCATTTTTCTGAGTTGGACAAACGCCCGCATAATGGCAATGTTCACTTCAATTGCGCGATCACTATTTAGTACAGAGGACAACATTGCAACACCTTGCTCTGTAAAAGCCATAGGTGTATAGCGAGTTCCTCCCCAACTTGAGGTGCCAAAATGGCTCCTCAAGTTTTCAAACTCTTTCTTCCTCAGTTCAAACATAAAATCTTTCGGGAATCTTTTAATATTCCGCCGAACAGTTCGTTTCAAATGTTTGGTTTCAACACCGTATAACTCTGCAAGATCTCGATCCAACAAAACTTTTTCGCCACGCAACAAGACGATTTTTCTGACTATCGATTCTACGGGTACAGCTGTTGTCATTTTCTGGTTCCTTTTTATTCCAAATCATTCATCTGTTCTTTATTTAACCAGTTTCGAAAAACAAGTTTGTTTATAATTCATTCCCATTAGGAAAACTTGGGGACGCCCTTGACTACATTGACTTAATCCCTATCATATCAATTTGAAAGCATCCACTTCAACCTTTCTTGTCCAGAACATAACTCAACTAAACTTCTCCGCTTCCGGTTTTGTAGACAGATTTTTTTGGGACATTCTGAACGTGCCTTAAACCCTTATCAATAATCCGGGACGTATGCCGGAATGGTCGTGTAATTATGCGTTTTTCTATCTCGAACATTTAGAGCGGCGATATTATATGATAGTGCTTTATTGAACGCATGACAACGCACTTAACTGGATTGGCTTAGTTCCCACCTTTTACCGACGGGAGTATCTTTTCCAACTCGGCAATCAACGGAGGAAGATCGTCGATAATCGTATCCCAGAGCACGTCTAGATCTACGGCATCGTAACCGTGAACAAGCCGGTTGCGCATCCCGACGATTTGAAGCCATGGAATCGAGGGGTACTTTTCTCTGCTTTCGGTTCCAACGCGGACGGCTGCTTCACCGATGATTTCCACCAGGCGAACCAGAGACAGCTCCAGCATCCGGTCGCTATCCAAATCCGAGCGATTTTTTCCCCGTACCATCACCATCGCTTCCATTGCATGATCCAGCATGTGCCGGAAAGGTATTTCATCGCTATGCTGCGACATACTGATCCTCCGCTTCCTCCAATACCTGTTTTCTAAAATATTTACTGATAAACCCCGGCGTATGCATGTCCACCTTTCGTCCCAGAATCCCACTTAACTCAAGCTCGATTCCAGCCAGGCGAATCATTCCAATCCGGGTTCCCGGTTCGAATTCCACCAGCACATCCACGTCGCTGTCCGGCGTAAAATCGTCGCGCAACGCCGAACCGAACAAGGCAAGACGTCTGATATAATGGTGCCGGCAGAATTCCGCAATTTTTTCCTGGGGGATGTCGATGTTTGGTTTTTTCATCTGATTTTTCCCATGCTATATCATTTGGGGAACCTTTGGGATATCGGTGACATATTGACTTAATCCCATGCTTTACTGTGTTCTTGTTGCCGGTTCCTGGTTGCTTGTTACGCGCTCTCAAATGAATGAGTTCAAACAGTGATCAGTGATTAGTACAAATAATCACGATATTTCAAGAGGTTGTTAACCAGATTGACTTTAGCCCGGTTTTTTGGGGTTGGGAACGTCCTTAACTCATCGGACATGCTCTGAAGCGGCAACAGGTGGTTATCAAGACAGGAGAATCAAGGAGCGTTCCCGATATTCTTCCTGCTTAAAAAAGGTCAAATTGTCTATATTTGAATATGGGAAAAAAATCAATGAAAATGATCAGGTGATTCAATATGTTACAAAAACAGTGTTTTAGGGATGATAAAATTGAGAACCTTGGGGACATCCCTTGACTACATTGACTTAATTCCTATCATATCAATTTAAAAGCATCCACTTCAACCTACCTTATCCAGAACATAACCCAGCCAAATTTCACCGCTTCCGGTCTTTGAAACAGACTTTGCAAAATCACACACCTTAAACGCCAGTGTGTCAAATAATTCCCGGGCCTTTGGGACCGCCCCAGTACCATCTGCCGGAGCTACCCCAGTACCATCTGCCGGAGCTACCCCAGTACCATCTGCCGGAGCTACGGGGCAGGCGGGGCAGGCGGGGCAGGCGTGGCAGGCAAATGAACGCAGATTCACCCCAGTTAAATGCTCTTCGAATTTAACAGGGCAAGCACAGATTTTATTCACCGCCCGCTTCGCTCGAGCACGCAGAGATCACAGAGGGTGATTATTTTTTCATCAAATCGGGAGATGCCGATTGGATGAAAGAACGCTCCCTCCGGGAAAGTTCAGGCTGTATGTTCGGTGTCAGCATCATTCGTTTTCGATAACCCGCGCCACATCGCCACTGCATTTTGTGCAAGTGCCACGCAACACCAGCATGCCGGACTCGATCTTGCCGGTCAGGTTGCCCATGGAAGACCCCTTTCTGCAATGAACACACCAGACGTTGTTCAAAATTTTGATCTGAATATCGCCGGCTATGGCTTCCCATATTTTTTTCGCCTTGGGTGTAAATGAACCATTCACGGGTTATTTCTTCTTTTTGGATTTTTTAACGTATGCTTTTTGTTTTTCCCTGGCTGTGAATCCGATCTCCCCGGTTAAATATCAGCCAAGCATTAAATCATTAATCGTCTAAAACATGCACCGGTTAGCCTGCTATGCGAACACAGAACATTTTGATTTAACAGGGTAAATTTTCTTGGGTTTATCCTCCTCAGCCAAAAGCTGCTTGTCTTCATTTGACAGGTTCATTTTTTCTTCCCTCGTTTGCCATCCGTCAGCTGCTTGACTGTTTTATCAAAATCACTGTCCAGGCGGTCTTTTTGCCGTATCCGCCTTCGGTTGAACTTTTCGTATTCTGTTTCGGCCAACTCTTTAGCCATTTCATGTGAAATTCTACCGGAATGGGTGAGAATATCACGTTCATTGACCGACAAAAAGGCATCCAGTTTTTTAATCCAGTCGGTCATATGCATGGGAATGCGGCGCATGGCCTGGCCCTCGGCGAAGATCAGATACTGCTCCACCAGGTTGTTTAAAGCCAGCAATTCCTGTTCGGCAAGATAGTTTTTGGCGATGGTCACGTCCTGTTTACGAACCTTGGCGCCGCGCCAACTCATCAGCCCCATATGGGCTTTATCGCTGTCGGCTCGCTTATGTATGATTTCCGCTGCGGTCATGCCGGTAATGGCCCAGTGCATCTTGTTCTGGACGGTCTTGAAAAACTCAATGCTGATCTCCATTGTCGGATCATAGTCGATGCTGGTAGCGTAAATATCGGTGATTTTCTGGTAAAAGCGCCGTTCCGAGGTGCGGATATCCTGAATACGGCGGAGCAGCTCGTCAAAGTAATCGAAGGGCTGATCCGGGTTTTTCAGGCGCTCATCGTCCAGCACAAAGCCCTTGATGATATACTCGCGCAGGTGCTGGGTTGCCCAGATGCGGAAACGGGTGGCCACAAGGCTTTTCACCCGGTATCCCACGGAAATTATCATGTCGAGGTTGTGATGGTCAACCATACGCGTGACATTTCGGCGCCCCTCTTTTTGAACTATTCGGAATTTCCGAATAGTTGCATCCGGGATAAGTTCCCTTTCATTATATATATTTTTGATGTGTTCATTAATGGTGGGAACCGTTACCTGAAACAGACCGGCCATCAGTTTTTGGGTCAACCAAACATTCTCATTCTCAAAGCGCACGTCTATTTTTATCCGGCCGTCTTCGGCTTCATAAACGAGAAACTGGCCCTTGCCGGGATCGGGCCGATCACTTCGCACCAGCTCTTTGCTCATGACAGCACCACCTCTTGGGGCTTGCGGGACTCCCCTCAAATTATAAGATTCTTCCTTACCCCTTATAATTTTTAAGTAAGATCAACTTCATCTTCATAACATTCCTTTTACCCACTCTTATCTAAAACATAGTAAATGGGGTCACATCTTGATCAGTGATTAGCACAAATTACCATACGATATCAAGGTGTTGTTGATAACGAACTTCCGGGGCATCCCATTAGTTTATAAGTTTATTCACAATATCTGCATGCTCAAGACTGTGGCTGAATAGCAATTTCTCCATTTT
>JAUWLP010000060.1 GCA_030613575.1 Desulfobacteraceae bacterium | reverse complement strand
ATGACAATTAAAGATCTTCTCAAGGATGTTAACAATTCCCATCTTTATGCGGTGGTACGTATCAATGAGAAACACATCTCCAGGCCTTATTTTGAAAAAACCCTGGTTCCTGATAACTCAGAAGTGTTTTTGATACCCATGATTGCAGGAGGGTAACCAAGGAAAAACATGTTTACTGAGGCAGTATCATTTCCTGCAGCCTTTACAGCGGGGATTCTCTCTTTCTTATCACCGTGTGTGCTACCGCTCATACCCGCATACTTTACTTTTATTACGGGCTTTTCCCTGGAAGAATTGACCGAAAACCGTAATTCGGAAATAAGAAAAAAAGTCTTTCTTTCAACCGTTTCATTTGTTTCCGGGTTCTCCCTGATCTTTATCCTTATGGGTGCTTCGGCCTCTTATCTTGGAAGCTTAATGTTCAACTATCGAGGATTAATAAGGATTATCGGCGGTATTTTGATTATCCTTATGGGTGTCCATTTAACCGGTATAATTCGTATCCCCGGTCTGGATGTTGAAAAACGGATTAATATGGAAAAAAAGCCCTTACATTTTTTAGGAATCGTTATTATCGGTATGGCGTTTGGAGCCGGCTGGAGTCCTTGTATCGGTCCTCTGCTGGGATCGATTCTTATCATTGCCGGCAGTCAGGAAACGGTCTGGCAAGGGATTGTGCTTCTTGCCATCTATTCCGCCGGACTGGCACTACCTTTTATTATCATGTCCGTTTTTATCCATCTCCTGCTGATCGTTATTAAAAAGGCTTCCCGTGTCTTACAATACGTCAACGCGGCTGCGGGTATTCTGCTGATTATTGTGGGGCTGATTCTTGTGACGAATAAGCTGTATGTGTTAATCGGCTAACCCGAATTGTCATGAAGAAGTTATCTATTTTGAAAACCGGCGGGAATATCTTCTGATCAGGCGGATTGTTGTGAAAATAATAACACCTCCGCTCATTACCACAAGAAAAACAGGCACCCAAACATGCTCATGATACGCTATGTTTTCGCGTGCAGCCGAAATACCTGCAAAACCAAATAAGACCACAGTGAACATGAAAAAAATTGCAATATAACATGCCGCTTCAGAGTCATACCAGGGAACGATTACCTTTCTAAATAGAGGATTTTGATCGATACGCATGATTGTACAACTTAAAAGAGTGTGAAGTGATCTAAAATGCCTAAAGTTTTGGAATTCTGTCAATTTTTATATGAATAGATGGAGCAAAGCGACACCTTAACCCTGGCCCAGACCGATCACCAATACTCTGTACTCAAAAAGTCATGTTTGTAATGGTGCATAAGTCAAATCAATATATGAACGATTAGCACCAGGGCGGGCTTTAGTCACTTCAAACTTTAGTTCACTTTAGTCACTTTTCTGGCTTGTTCAGGTCAGGTATTATTACCCGCATTTGGTAAAGCCGCAGAAATGACACATCATACAGCCCTCTTCAAAGCTGATTGTATTCCCACATTCCGGGCAGATTTCTCCAAGCAGGCTGTTACCATATCTGCGTTTTTTATAAGATCCGTCTTTCATATACCTTTTCTCAAGGACTCTACCAATCGCGTCCGGTATTGATAAAACAAGTCCACCTTCTTGAAAAACAGGATGTTCTCCGCCGATACCTTTTAGTTGTTCTACAACTTTTTCCACGCGCACCCCGGATCTGAAGGCCAGCGAAACCAGTCTGCCTATGGCCTCAGTTTTGGCTGTGGTGGATCGTCCGGATTTGCCGATTGTGGCAAACACCTCAAAGGGCTGACCTTCATATTCGGTTACAGTGACATAAAGCTGGCCATATCCTGTATTCATCTTGGAAGTGAACCCTTCAAGTATTTCGGGGCGTTCTTTGACCGTGGCAATAGAAGTGTCAGCAAGTTTGTCCTTTGCAGCAATGGAAAGCACCTGATTTTCCTTGCTCCCGTCCCTGTATATAGTAACTCCTTTGCAATCTAACTCATAAGCTAGATTATAGATCTTTAATACATCGTCCACTGTGGCATCACTGGGCAGGTTGACAGTTTTAGAAACCGCGTTGTCGGTGTGCTTCTGAAAGGCAGCCTGCATACGGATGTGCCATTCGGGTGATATATCATGGGCCGTTGCAAAGACTTTGCGAACATCCTCCGGTATTTCGTCTATGTGCTGAATACCCCCTTCAAGGGCGATGGTATCCATCAACTCAGTGCTATAAAAACCTTTTTCTTTAGCCACGTTTTCAAAGTATGGATTCACCTCCAATAATTTGTCATTATCCATAACGTTTCTAACAAAACTCAAGGCAAAAAGCGGTTCGACCCCGCTGGAGCAATTCGCAATTATGCTCAATGTGCCGGTCGGTGCAATGGTGGTCGTGGAGGCATTTCGATAGGTACATCCTTTCTGGTTTTTAAAAATGCTTTTATCAAAATTTTCAAAAACCCCTCTTTTTTCAGCCAGACATTTTGAGGCTTCGTGGGATTCTTTTTGAATGAATCCCATCACTTCTTCGGCTATTTCAAGTGCCTTTTCCGAATTATAAGGAATTTTCAACTGATAAAGTAAATCTGCAAAACCCATAACCCCTAAACCAATTTTACGATTACCTCTTACCATTTCGTCGATCTCAGAAAGGGGGTATTTGGACATATCAATAGTATTGTCCAAAAAGCGTACACTCCAAAATACGACATCCTTTAAGCCCTTATAGTCAACGGCCGGTTCTTCATTATCATACGTGACAAACTTGGCCAGATTGATGGAGCCCAAGTTGCATGCTTCCATTGGAAGCAAAGGTTGTTCTCCGCAAGGATTCGTGCTCTCTATTTCTCCCAATTCAGGGGTTGGATTATCTCTGTTAAGTCTGTCTAAAAAAATGACGCCGGGATCTCCGTTTTTCCAGGCCTGTTCCACCAAAGCCCGGTAAACTGCTGCGGCACTCAACTCTCCGACCTTTTTATTCTCGCGTGGGTCTATCAGGTCGTAGTTGTTTTGTTTTGCAACCGCTTTCGTGAATACATCCGTGACACCAACCGAAATATTGAAGTTGTTCAGGTCGTTATTATTTTTCTTGCAGTAAATGAACTCCATGATATCGGGGTGATCCACCCTCAAAATAGCCATGTTGGCCCCTCGGCGAGTCCCTCCCTGTTTAACCTGCTCGGTTGCGGTGTTAAAGATTTTCATAAACGAAACCGGTCCGGAGGCAATTCCGCCGGTTGTTCCCACCCTGCTGTCTTTGGGTCGTAGACGTGAAAAGGAAAAACCGGTTCCGCCGCCCGATTTATGGATAATAGCGGCATTTTTTAAAGAATCAAAAATCCCGTCCATGCTGTCCTCAACCGGAAGAACAAAGCAGGCTGCCAGTTGGCCCAGTCTGCGTCCCGCATTCATCAGCGTCGGTGAATTTGGCAAAAATTTAAGCTCCGTCATCATATTGTAAAAAATATTTTCCATTTTTTTCACATCTGCGTCGCTGCTGTACTTTTTTTCGGCCTTTGCGATGTGCAGGGCAACCCTTTTGAACATTCTTTCCGAAGTCTCGGTTACCCTGCCCTTGTTGTCCTTTTTAAGATATCTTCTTTTCAATACATTTTTTGCATTTTCTGAAAGTTTCAGACCATTTTTTATAAACATGGACTTATCCAACCGAATCGGCGAGATATTTTTGAGTCCGTATTCCAGCAATTTGGTCTGAATAATTTTTTCTATGACCGGCATGGTAATGGTATGATTTTTCATGCCGTCGATTTCTTCTCGCAGAAATCGGCTGATATCCATGGCCTGGTTGGTTTCAATGGGGTTTTCTTTTGTAAGGCTGTCTGAAAACAGATGATCATCCCACTTGTAGATCGTCAAATCGAAATTTCCCTGTTCCGTAATTAAAATTTTACCTTTTGAACCCATTGCCTTTCTCCTGTATGGTTATTATCAAAATCTTGTGGAATTTATCTTGATCATTAACATTTGCACAAAAATATGCAAACAAAAAAAACCTACCAAAACTAACAACCTTCTGTAAGTAGGTCTGTCAAAAAGTGTGACTCTTATCTGATAATGTGTTAAATTATAATAAGGCTTTTAAGAACAATCACACTAATTCTTTCATTACTGTCATAAAGAGCATGATCCTTTCTTTCATGGAATATATTGTATGTCAAGAAAAAAATAGCACAATATATGGGATTTTAATAAAAAGGGTATGAAAATGAATATCCTGGTAAAAATCGTTACATGGACAGTCTTCTTATATCTTGTCTATTGTGGATTTCTTTTCATGATGCAACGGCAAATGCTGTTTCCTCGTTATCTTATAGAAATCCCTTTTGATAATGAAAGTATTTCCGGCCTGGAAAAGATATGGATAGATACAAGTTTCGGAAAGGTCGAAACGTGGTTCCTGCCTCCGGATAACAGCCGAGTTTCAGGGCCGGCACCGGCGGTTATTTTCGCACACGGAAACGGTGAACTCATCGACTTCTGGCCACATGAACTTAAAAAGCTCAATCGTCTCGGAATAGGAGTACTTCTTGTGGAGTACCCAGGATACGGCAGGTCTGCAGGAAAGCCTTCCCAGGACAGTATTACGGAAACATTTACCTCAGCGTATGATCTTCTCATTGCACGGAAAGATGTTGATAGTTCCAAAATTGTACTGTTAGGTCGTTCTGTCGGTGGTTGTGCTGTGTGTGTGCTGGCTTCTGCGCGGCCTTCGGCGGCGCTTATTTTGATGTCGTCATTTATCAGTGTGCGATCGTTTGCATCAAAATATCTGGTTCCCGACTTTCTTGTCAGAGATCCATTCGATAATCTCGCGGTTGTACGCAATTACCAGGAACCAGTCCTCGTAATTCACGGCAAATTCGATGAGGTCATTCCCTTTTCGCATGGAATTGCCCTTTACGAGGCAGCACGGTACGCTAAAATGATAACCTATGAGAGCGGGCATAACAATTGCCCTCCTAATTGGGACACCTTCTGGCGCGATATTGAAACATTTCTACAGGATTCCGGTCTTATTAATCAATCTCAAGGAACTATAGTGAAATAGACCCACCCTGTGGAATTTCCTTTATTGGACACAGATTATCAAGATTCTTAAATTGCAAAGCAACAATATTATCTGTGTATACCTGCCCGCTTGTGCCTCACATGGCAGGCGGGTCTGCGAAAATCTGCGTCCTATTTAACTTGAATCGTAACTTTCTGACAAGATCACCAACCTGAAAACCACATTGAAGGGAAATGAAAAATGAAAGATTATATATTAATATTTGCAATAGCTTTCCTTTTATTGGTATGGACCAATCTTTATGCAAGGCGTACAAAGGAAAAAAAGAGGGTGCAGAAAGAGACGAAAAAAGTACTGATAGAAAGGCTTAAGGGTAAAGCCGAATCTGTTGTGAGAGAGGGACAAAAAGTTACGGTTATGAAGAATATAGGCGTTTTGCCACGAGCATTTAGGAGTTTTCAAAGGAGCGTTTATCCTTATTACCAAAAAGAGCGCAGAAGGGGTAAAGAAAGACGCAAAAGCAGGGTGCTGGTTGGCATAACCTTTAAACATATCGATCGTAGGCAGGCTGACAGTACGCAATATGTAGGATCTGAAAGGCGAAACGGTATGGATAGTAGAGGAAAGACTTGGGATAGAAGAAAGCCTATAGTAACCTATGATAGATGAACAGTTGCCCGCTCCCAAACCCGCTACAATGATCCTTTTAGGTTTTGGTCTTATTGGACTTGCAGGGTTCAGGATGACCGGCTGATAGCCGATTCCTCAGGATTTCCCCGCCTTGAATTTAGAGTTTTTTACTTTGCCGTCGGATTTTGACTTTTTACGAGGCTATCAAGACTTATTCCTTTTAAAAAGCGACAATGTGCGTGTTGTGTTGTTATTATAAGGTATTATAGGTAATAATTCATATTTATAAAGATAGATATTGACATATAACGACTCTAAAACTATATATTATAACACTAATGCTTTTTGTACTACCAGCGATAAACCTTTCTAATTAAAATAGCTTGAGGTCAAAAATGAAAAGACTTCTTTCCACCAAAGATGTAGCACAGTTTCTTAATGTAAATGAGAAGATGATATATAGCCTTGTAGCCGAAAAAGGTCTTCCGGCAACAAAAATCACCGGCAAATGGCTTTTCCCACGCCATCTGGTAGAACAATGGATTGAAACCAATACTATCAACTACCCTGAGGCCGCAAGTCACCTTCCACCTTATCAGGGATTGCTGATCATAGCCGGAAGTAATGATATGCTTTTAGACAGGGCAATTTCTCTTTTCAATACACTGCATACAGACCATTTGATGGTATTTGGGAACGTGGGGAGTATGGGCGGGCTCAGAGCTTTGCGCAGGAATCTCTGCCACATGGCCTCCAGCCACCTTCTTCAGGACAATGAGACAGAATACAATTTTTATTTTGCCACACAGGAACTCGATGTCATGCCGGCAGTTGTAAATTTCTGCAAACGAGAACAAGGTATACTGGTGAAAAAGGGAAACCCAAAGAAAATTTCTGCTATTAATGATTTTGCCAGACCAGACATAAGAATTCTAAACCGTCCGCTGGGTACCGGTACCCGCCTGCTGCTGGACCGGGAACTAAAGAAGGCGAAGATTAAAGGTGAAAAGATCGACGGCTACAATAAAGAGGTTCACAGGCATCTGGATGTTGGCCTTGGAGTTCTTGCCGGACGGGCGGATGCGGGCCCGGGAATACGGGCTGTGGCTGATGTTCTCGATATCGGGTTTGTTCCTCTTCGCTGGGAAAGATATGATCTTATGATTTCCAAAGAACGATTTTTCGATAAGGGGGTCCAGCTTTTTCTCAGCCTGCTCCACGAGGACGCTTTCAGGAAACTGGTGAATGCCACTTCTGGTTATGATTTGGAACTCACTGGCAAGGTAATTTATCCAGCCGGCAACAGCTCAAAAGGGGTGGAAAAAAAGTGAGGATGGAAAGATAAAACGATATTGTTTCGCAACTGTAAGTGCAATCATAACAATTTGTATTCTTACCGGCGGCGCTTTGGCGAACGGTAAGGTTATCAAAATGTCAACAACAACCAGCACCCAGGCCTCGGGTCTGCTCGATATTCTTCTTCCTGCATTTGAAAAGGATACCGGTATTCGTGTAAAGGTTTTTGCCAAAGGGACCGGGGCTGCCATTCGCGATGGAATGGACGGTAATGTGGATGTGATTTTTGTGCATGCCAGGGCCAGAGAAGAAAAGTTTGTTGCAGAAGGATACGGAACAAAGCGCTATGCGGTCATGCACAACGATTTTGTTATTCTCGGACCCCCAAATGATCCGGCCGGGATACGGGGACAAAAAGATGCTGTCGCAGCCTTAAACAGCATCGCCCGCGCTGGAGCCTTATTTGTGTCCCGAGGGGATGACAGCGGCACCCATACCAAGGAGCAGGTCCTGTGGAAGAAAACCGGCCTGGCGCTGGACATAAAAACCAGCACTATTGTTAAAAAGGGGCAAAAAAGTACCATCAGTTTTGTACATCCCAAAGGATCTGAAAAATGGTATCTTTCCATTGGGCAGGGAATGGGCAAGACCATTACTTTTGCCGATGAAAAAAGGACCTACACCCTGGCTGATCGGGGGACTTATATCAAATATAAGTACGGCCGTGACGCAGGCCTTGATCTGGAGATTTTATGTGAGGGAGATGCATTATTAAACAATCCCTACGGCGTTATTCCGATTAATCCAAAGAGGCACCCCCATGTGCAACACGAGCTGGCTGAGCAATTCGCTAAGTGGCTGGTTTCAGCAAAGGGACAATCTCTTATTTTAAATTACAGACTGCTTGGGAAACAGCTTTTTTGTCCAGACATTTTTAGACAAGATTAACTGGATTAATGGGATATTTAAATATTTTTTATCCTGGCCATCTTATTAATCCTGTTAAAAAATATAATAATCATGGACCTTCTGATTGACAGCTTTTTATCGGCGCTTCTTCTGGTTACTTCCTTAGACCCGGAAATTGTTTCCATTGTTGGGGTTTCCTTAAAGGTAAGCGGAACCTCAACCATACTTGCAAGCCTGATAGGAGTGCCATTTGGTTTTTTAGTGGCCTTTGAATCGTTTCCAGGCAAGCGTCTGCTCATCACGTGCCTCAACACCTTGCTTGCACTTCCGACAGTGGTTATCGGTCTTTTTGTATATGCGTTTATCTCTCGAAGGGGCATCCTAGGCCCCCTTGACCTGCTCTATACCCAGAAAGCCATGGTCATCGGGCAGACCATATTGATCCTTCCTGTCGTAGCGACCTTTACAATCGCTGCCATCAGCAGGATCGACGAGCGGTATCGGAAAACCGCCATGACATTGGGCGCCAATCGTATGCAGACTGCCTTTGTGGTTTTCAGAGAGGCGCGTTTTGGAATTGTTGCGGCTGTAATAGCCGCGTTCGGCCGTGTAATCGCCGAGGTCGGCATCAGCATGATGCTTGGAGGAAATGCCAGGGGATTTACCCGCACAATGACCACGGCCATGGCCCTGGAATACGATAAAGGCCAGTTCTCCCTGGCTGTGGCTCTGGGAATTATTCTGCTGGGTTTAAGCTTTGGGATGAACCTTCTGTTTCATTTTTTCCAGGGAAGGGCAAGGGCTTGATAGTTTATAATATATCCCAACTCACCAAGGTTTACGGCACCAGAACAATCCTTGATATTCCTTTACTGGAAATAGAAAAGGGATTGATTTACGCTCTGTTGGGGCCCAACGGTGCCGGAAAAACCACCCTTTTGAATATTCTAGGATTTCTTGAGTCGCCCAGTACAGGGAATATCTTGTTTCGCTCACATCCTGTCCGATTTTCTGAGACTTTTCTTCAGCCCTTGCGCAAATCGGTTGTAATGGTAGAGCAGCACCCCATCCTCTTTACGACCACGGTCCAAAAAAATCTGGAATTTGGGCTAAAAATCAGGCGCATTCCGACAAAAGAGCGAAATCAGATTGTCAAAGAATCACTCGATTTGGTAGGAATGCGAAATTTTGCCCAGGCTCAGGCACATCGGCTTTCAGGTGGTGAAACCCAGCGAGTGGCTATTGCCCGCGCTGTGGCTGCCAACCCCGAAGTCCTTCTGTGCGACGAACCCACCTCAAGTGTAGATCCGGAAAACCAGGTTGCTATTATAAATATTCTCAGGCAGATTAATGACCTCAAGAAAATTACAGTCATCTTTACAACTCATGACCGGTCTCAAGTCACATCTTTGGCCCACCACTCACTGTTTCTAGATCATGGCAAGCTTGTCGGGAGCCCATCTGAAAATTTCTATGGCTCGAATAAATCATGAAGAATTGATCCGGCTTTTTAAATAGTATAGAAGAAGGATAAACATGGATTGAGACCACTGCCAAATAATCTTCGTTTGTTGGTGCGTTAGTGTCTTTGTGGCAAATATTTTTGGTTCTCTCCAAGCCGTAGGCTCTACCCTCTCTCCGAGCTGTAGGTTCTACGAGCCGGAAGCCGGCTTGTCCGGGTTAGGGGGTTACAGGAGGGTTTTGTTGATTTTTTTCCACAGGTCGGAAGGCTCAGGCAGTTTTTTCCCGTCTATGCTCAGTACCGGAATAGCCCCAATCAGAGAGTTTGTAATCATTATCTCATCAAAAGCAAATAAATCTTCCAAAAACAATCTTCTGCTCTCTATTTTAAAGCCCCATCCGGTGAGAAGTTTACAGACTACAGTTTCCATAATGCCCGGCAAAACATGCGGAGAGCCCGGTTTGATTACGGTGTTATCCTTTACCAGCAGTATATTGGCTGTATTTGTTTCGGAAACAGTCTTGTCAGGGTTTAATATCAATGCTTCGTCTGCTTTCCGGGCCATGGCCCATTTTCCGGCAAGAAAGTAGTATAAATAATTCAATGTCTTATGATCGGCAAGGGGTGTCTGGCGAGGATGCGGGTATACAGCCAGATTTAATCCCTGCGCCTTTTTTCCCGCCAGGCGATGGGCATATGGTCTGGCGAAAACCAGAAGGGTATGGTTAAAAGGGGGCGCTTCCCTGTCTCCTCTGGTAGCGATCATCTTTACGACTGCGGTTTCATTTTCCAGCCTGTTTTGGACAATTACCTGATTGATAATTTCATCCCAGGTCAAATCAGGCGGTCTTTCAGCAAAAAGATGCTCCCAGGTATTATTAAATCTGCCAACATGCGCTTTGAGGTGCCCCGGGTCCCCCTTGTCTACCCTGATGGTTTCAAAAAACCCGTAACCGTACTGAAATCCTTGATCAGCAACCGGTATGCCGGCCTGATCTAAAGGTTCAAGGGCTCCATTGATCCATACATAGTCTTTGTTTACAGATTGTTTTTCTTTTCCTTTAAAAACCTCCATCAGTGTCTTGCCTTTATGTATGGTTTCTTCATATTCATCAAGTGGGTCAGAATCAAAGACAATTCCTCCGCCGACCGAGAAGACAATTTTCCCGTTGTATATTGTGGCTGTGCGGATAGCTATGGATAGATCCATGGTGTCGTGGAAACTGATGTAACCGATTGAGCCCGTATATATATGGCGTCGGTCCGGTTCAAGTTCGTCGATGATTTCCATGGTTCTGATCTTGGGGCAACCTGTGATCGACCCGCCGGGGAAAGTTGCCTTGAGAAGGTCAACAGAATCGCAGTCCTGGTCCAGTCTTCCCTCGACAATAGATACCAGGTGATAAACATTTTGGTAAGCTTCCAGTCTTTTGTGCTCCATTACCCGGACAGATCCGGCCCCACAGACTTTTCCAATGTCGTTACGTAACAGATCGACAATCATTGAAAGCTCGGCAGCATCTTTTTTACTTTGTTTTAATTCCAGGCCGAGCTTTTTATCTTCCACCGGTGTTTTCCCCCTGGGCCTTGTACCCTTAATGGGTCTGGTTTCAACTTTTTGGCCGGTTTGCAGTAAAAACCGTTCCGGAGATGTGGAAACAATCTGGTGGTTACCCGCATTAATATAAGCAAAAAAAGGGGCCGGATTATTCTTGTAAAGTGATTTAAACAGACTGAACGTATCACCTTCAACGTTCATTTCAAAACGCTGGGACATATTGACCTGATATACGTGTCCCGCTATAATATATTCCCTGATTTTCTCAACGGCGTTCATGTAACCGGCCTTGGTGAAATTAGATTTAAATCCGCTGGCATCTCCCCTAAAACTTCCATGTTTAAGCGGTCTGTCAGAAATGATACGTTTAAACGAATCAAGATCATTCTCCGAATTGTTTTTTCCGGCAAATTTACGTTCCGGTATACAAAGCCAAGTGGTATCATTGGCTTTATCATGGACAACGATGATTGACGGCGCGATAAAATATATATGTGGTAGACAGAGTCTGTCTATGGATGTACGCGGAAGTTTTTCCAGACAGTCTTTCAGGTCATAGGCCAGGTATCCAAAGAGACCGGCATAGACCGGTTTCGGCAAATCGGATTGATCCAGGTCAAGATCATTAAGGTTGAAAGCCTTTAATATCATTCGCAGGGTATCAAATGGATCGGCTTTAAAATCAAAAGTTTGATTTTCAACGGTAATGGTCATGTTACGGCCCCGTCCTGAAAATACCAGCCATGGTTTTGCCCCGAGAATATGGTATCTTGCAGAATCAAGATCACCCCCGCTCATAAGAACAGTTGTACCGGGCATGGAGGCAAATCGGGCTGAAAAATCGATAAACGGTTCGGACAGAGAGATAGGTTCGGTATGAATACCGGTTATATGTCCCGCAAGTTTTTTGATTTCTTCCATAATTTAATTATATTTTCTTAGAAATTCGCATGACGCATACCGGAATCCGAAATCGTCAGGGGTCCCAGATTCAGAAAATTTTCCACAAGCAAAAAGCCGTTTTCCGTAAGAAAACTTTCAGGATGGAACTGAACCCCATGAAGTGGAAATTCCGGATGAGACATTCCCATGATTACACCATCCGGGCTGCGTGACGTCATTACAAGTTCGGTCTGACTAAATTCCGCCATCAGCGAATGGTAACGGGCAGCCGGAAATGGTGAGGTTATCCCTTGAAAGATACCGTAATTGTTATGCTGGATCATACTGGTTTTCCCGTGCATCGGCACCGGAGTCCGGACGGTACGTCCACCAAAAGCCTCGTTTATGCATTGCATACCGAGGCATACACCAAAGATAGGAAGTTTATCGTAAAAATTCTTTATTAGATCGATTGAAATCCCGGCATGAGAAGGATCTTTGGGGCCGGGACTGATCAGAATATAGTCAGGTCTGAGACTCCTAATCTGTTCAAGTGTTATCATGTCACTTCTACACACTTTGATTTCAAGATCATAGTGCATAAACATCTGGACTAAATTGTAAGTAAAAGAGTCGTAATTATCAATGACAAGCAGTTTGGCCATACCCAGATCCCAAAATTAAAAAAGCCACCCCTATGAGTCTGGGTGGCTTTCAGCCTATTACATAACTCAAATAATAACATTGCTCCGCAATGTTATATATTGGTATTTTGCCCCTATAAAAAAGAAAGCGGCAAATTTTTTCTCATCTAATATACAAAACTCTAAAGCAAGTCAAGAAAATTACCGGTAACGCCGCCGGGGGCCGAAAGATGCCGTTTATGGATGGATACTACTTAAACAAACGGACCCATGATTGAAAAGTGATTACCTTGTCAGAGCCGTATCGCTTAAGGCGGCACAAGATATCTTCAACAGATTTTTCATTTACAATCAGATTGCCGTTTTTGGAAAAGAACTTGTCAGCAAAACATATGGTCTGTTCCTCTATTGAGACGGGCACCATATCATGTTCTGGCAGCGGGAGTTTATAGCACTTTATTTCTTCAGCGGTTATGCCAACACCAACATGCCGTTCGCACACAAGCGCATGTTTTGGCAGTCCCTTGTTTTCAAGAATTTCTCTTCCCAGATATCCATGACAGACATAGGGATGTTCGCCGGTACAGTCGAATTCCGGGGTATTGGTCAGGAAAATGCCGATATCGTGCAGCATGGAGGCTTCCCTTATAAAGTTAAGATCAGGGTTAAGGTGGGGTACCTTACTGGCGGCATTTACGGCCTTATCTGCAACCTGTTTTCCATGTTGTACGAGAATTTTATATATTCTGGTGCCTGGTCGGTAAAATTCGGCAATAATATCGAGAGGATTCATATAATTGAATATTTTTCGATTGAAGATTGAATATTTAAGAAATTCTGCCAATTACCAACAGGCTTGATTTACATCCGGGACTTTTCCGGTTTGTCCGGTTAGGTTTTACTCGAAAGCAATCCCCCCTCTATAAAAAGATCAAGCCCCCCGTCGAGAACACTGTTTACATTACCAATCTCAAGGTTTATACGGTGATCCTTAACCAGTTGATAGGGATGCATTACGTAAGACCTTATTTGACTCCCCCATGCAATCTCGTTCTTGCTTTCGTGCATTTCCTGCAACTTTTCATCCTGCTTCTGCTTCTCAAGCTGGTAAAGCCGGGCTTTAAGCACCTTCATTGCAAGTTCTTTATTTCTATGCTGTGATTTTTCCTGCTGGCACTGGACAACTATTCCGCTGGGAAGGTGAGTGATGCGAACAGCGCTGCTGGTTTTGTTGACATGCTGACCTCCGGCACCGCTGGCCCTGAAGACATCTATACGTAAATCCTTGTCATCAATTTGGACAACGATTTCGTTTTCGAGTTCCGGATAGACAAACACGGAGGCAAAAGATGTATGCCGTTTGCCGCTTGCATTAAACGGTGAAATTCTTACCAGGCGATGAACACCTTTTTCTGCCTTTAGATAGCCATAGGCATAATCGCCACCGCCTGTGAACGTAACACTTTTGATTCCGGCTTCATCTCCGGGCTGGAAATCGATGACATCTAGTTTAAAACCCTTGCGCTCGATCCAGCGTGTATACATCCTGAAAAGCATTTCGGCCCAGTCCTGAGCATCGGTTCCTCCTGCCCCTGCATTAATGGAAATTATGGCGTTGTTCCGATCATCGGCGCCATCGAGCATAAGGTCTACGGAAAGTTTTTTTATTTTTTTGTCAATTTCTTCAATTTGCAGGGAGACTTCTTCTATGGTATCAGCGTCTGACTCTTCAATGGCAAGATCAAGCAGGATCTGACTTTCTTCAAGATCGGTGTAAAGTTTATTAAATGATGCCACCTTACCGGAGATCAATGTTCGTTCTTTTAAAACCGGCTTGGTGTCTTCGGGGTTATCCCAAAAATCTTTTTTGGCAATCAGAGTCTCGATTTCCTCAAGCCTTTTTTCTTTTT
>JAUWLP010000198.1 GCA_030613575.1 Desulfobacteraceae bacterium | reverse complement strand
TCAATGGTCTCAAGGGGAAGCGTTTTTTCTCCATGCTGTTTTTTATTTATATAACAGTGTTTGCACTTGAGATTGCAATTGGTCAGGATATGAAAAAAAACATTGGTGGCGTTTTTAGAAAAGGCGACGGTTTTTTTCATTCTTCTTGGCCCCTAAGTTTCAAATTTTGTACTTTTTATGGCAAAAAAAGTGTGATTACACCACGAAGTACACGAAGAGCACGAAGATTATATTTTTCATTCTTCTTTTCCTTCTAAATGTTCCAGATGGGTTATGTCAAAAACATCCGGCACCAGACCCATACCGTTATGGCCGACAATGTTATTGTTCCGGACAACGGCGATTCCGCAACTCTCCTGTCCCCTGTGTTGAAGCGCATAGAGGCCGAAATAGGTCAGTTTTGCGGCTTCAAGGTGCCTATAGTACCCATAAATGCCGAACAGTCCGCAAGACTCACGAGGCTTTTCAAAATAATCCATTTAACTATTATACTCCTGGATAGTTTTAACCGAAAGCATTTTTTTCTTTAACGCAGCGATACCCTTGCACATGGCTATGGCACCTGCGATTGTCGTGGCATAGGGGATATTGAATTTTATGGCCGCGCGTCTTATTTTGTATCCGTCCCGCCGGGTTTCGCCGCCGGAGCCGGTATTAATAACAAGCTGAATTTTTTTGTTCTTAATGGCATCGACAATGTGGGGGCGGCCGATGGAGACTTTGTTGATCATTTTATTGGATATGCCATGATTTTTTAAAAACGAGGAGGTCCCCCCGGTTGCCACGATCATAAAACCCATTTTGTGAAATTGAGATGCAAACGCAAGGGCTGCTTTCTTATCACGGTCTTTTACGCTTATAAAAATCGTTCCCTTGTCCGGAAGATGCTGTCCTGCACCGAATTGCGCTTTGGCATATGCAGATCCGAAATCCGAATCGATTCCCATGACTTCTCCGGTTGATTTCATTTCCGGTCCAAGAAGGGTATCCACATCGGGGAAACGGTCAAAAGGCATAACAGACTCTTTAACCGAAACATGGGACGGGATTATTTCTCTGTCGAGGCCAAGCTCTTCAAGGGTTCTGCCGAGCATCACCTTTGTGGCGAGTTTGGCCAGGGGTACGCCGGTTGCCTTACTGACAAAGGGAATTGTTCTAGAAGCTCTGGGATTTACCTCCAGAACAAAAAGCCGGTCGTTTTTAATGGCATACTGTACATTCATCAAACCCACAACATCAAGTTCCAAAGCCATAGTTTTTGTAGCGTGGACGATCTCATCAAGCATAGACCGAGGAATGCTGTGAGGCGGCAGCACGCAGGCCGAATCACCGGAATGAATTCCCGCCTCTTCAATATGCTCCATGATTCCACCAATCACGGTTCTCTTGCCGTCTGAGATGGCATCCACATCCACTTCAATTGCGTCATCTAAAAATTTGTCTATCAGAACCGGATGGCCCAAAGATTCAGTGATTGCAATCCTGGTAAAGTTTTGAAGATCCTGTGGGAAATATACGATTTTCATGGCCCTACCACCCAGTACATATGAAGGACGGACAATGACCGGATAACCGATTTTTTCGGCCACGGCCACGGCTTCTTCCACGGAGGAGGCGGTGCCGTTTGCGGGTTGAATCAGACCCAGCTTGTTCAGCATGGCCTGAAAAAGTTTGCGATCTTCAGCTCTGTCGATACTTGCCGGCTGGGTGCCGAGGATTGGAACTCCGGCCTCATGAAGCGGTACCGAAAGATTAAGCGGGGTCTGGCCGCCAAATTGAACAATGACGCCCATTGGTTTTTCAGTTTCTACAATATGGAGCACATCTTCTTTGGTAAGCGGTTCGAAGTAGAGTTTGTCTGAAGTATCGTAATCCGTGCTCACGGTTTCCGGATTGCTGTTGACCATGATACTCTCAACCCCTTCTTCACGAAGGGCAAATGAGGCATGAACACAGCAGTAGTCGAACTCGATTCCCTGACCGATTCTGTTTGGTCCGCCGCCTAAAATCATCACCTTTTTTTTATCGGAAACCCTGGCTTCATTTTCCGTCTCGTAGGTGGAATAGTAATACGGCGTAACTGCTTTGAACTCGGCCGCGCACGTATCAACAAGCTTGTAAACAGGACGTATGCCAAGGGTCTTGCGTGTCCGGTTGATCTTGTCCTCTGTGGAATCTGTTAAATATGCGATCTGTGTATCTGAAAACCCCCAGGATTTCGCTCTTTTTAAAAGCGATTCAGGTAAATTTATTTCCAGTGATTTAATGCTTTGCTCAAGATCCACGATCTGTTTTATCTGATACAAAAACCAGGGATCAATACCTGTTAATTTATAAATGGATTGAATGGGCATTCCTTTTAACAGGGCATAACGCAGGTAAAAGATGCGCTGAGAATTTGGGGTCGCCAGCTTCTGTTCGATTTTGGATGATGACAATTTTTTAGCTGTATCATCCGTTTGATCCGGGATGTCCTTGCCGTCGGCGCCCAGCCCGGAGCGGCCGATTTCAAGGGACCTCAGACCTTTTTGCAGAGCCTCTTTAAATGTTCGGCCAATGGCCATGGTTTCACCCACGGATTTCATGGCTGTAGTGAGATAGTCCGGTGTTTCGGGAAATTTTTCAAAGGTCCAGCGCGGTATTTTTACGACACAGTAATCCAGGGTAGGCTCGAAAGATGCGAAGGTTTCCCCGGTAATGTCGTTGGGGATTTCATCAAGTGTATATCCGACGGCAAGCTTGGCAGCGATCTTGGCAATGGGGAAGCCGGTGGCTTTGGAAGCAAGGGCCGAACTGCGGGATACCCGGGGATTCATCTCAATTACGATCAATTCTCCGTTTTCGGGGTTCACGGCGAACTGAACATTTGAACCGCCGGTATCAACGCCGATCTCCCGCATGATCGCGATTGATGCATCCCGCATGGCTTGGTATTCCTTGTCTGACAGGGTCTGAGCCGGCGCAACCGTAATACTGTCACCGGTGTGTATGCCCATGGGATCCATGTTTTCGATGGAACATATAAT
>JAUWLP010000049.1 GCA_030613575.1 Desulfobacteraceae bacterium | reverse complement strand
GCTTTGGTTTGCCCCTGAAAAGGGCTGTTTTACTTAAAGCCGTACAAGTTAAAAGTGTCTAAAGTGATCTAAAGTGCCTAAAGTTATGGTGTCGCTTCGCTCCGCTGATTTTATATAATTGACAGAATTCCTTAACTTTAGTTCACTTCAAACTCTTGCAGCGATTCTTCAGGCAGAACCGGAGAACTCTGACCTGGCTCTCCGAGGCGTAGGCTCTACGAGCCGGAGGCCCAAAGGACCAGGTTTTTCAGGGCAAAACAAATATATCCTTTGTGACTTTGTGGCAAATATTTTTTTCTTCTGGCTTATCCAGGTTAAGATTCTTTTATTATGGTTTTCACCCTGGCGATTTCTCGCTTGATCTGCTTCATCTTCTGGGGATTTTCGAGCTGACCAATTTCGTGCTGAAAGCGTAGATTAAACAGTTCCTCTTTAAGATCGTTTCCTTTCCGCACCTTTTCTTCCAGGCTTAACTCTCTGATCTCGCTCGCTTTCATCACAAACTGCCCCTCTCTATGAATCTAGTTTTTACAGAAAGCTTATGTGAAGCAAGTCTGAGAGCTTCCTTTGCCATTTCCCTGGAAATACCTTCCATTTCATAAAGAACTTTCCCGGGACGAATGACTGCAATCCACCCCTCGGGAGCCCCCTTTCCTTTCCCCATCCTGACTTCAGCAGGTTTTTTGGTAAACGGCTTGTCAGGAAATATTTTTATCCATATCTTCCCGCCTCTTTTAACATGACGGGTCATTGCAATACGAGCGGCTTCAATCTGCTTTGAGTTGATTCTGCCGCATTCTATGGCCTGCAGTCCAAATTCACCGAAATCAAGATTACAGCCCCTGTACGAAGCCCCCTTTGTTCTGCCTTTTTGCTGCTTCCGAAATTTTACCTTCTTGGGACTAAGCATGTTCTATATCTCCATACTGCATGAAACCTTTGAAAAATGTTCAATTTTCAAAGGTCTCTTCATTATTAATATCAATTTAGATAAACTTGTAAAAAGTCTTTTACAAGCGATAACTCAAATATCGATCTTTTCCGAATCCTTTTTCAAAATCTCACCTTTAAAAATAAATACCTTGATGCCGATTATTCCATATGTTGTACGGGCATCAATGAAACCGTAGTCTATATCAGCTCTCAAGGTATGCAAAGGTATGCGGCCCTCTCTATACTGTTCGGTTCTCGCCATTTCGGCACCTCCCAGACGACCTGAACAAATAACCTTTATCCCTTTGGCACCAAAACGCATGGCTGAAGAAATACCACGCTTCATGGCACGCCTGAATGCAACCCTTCGTACAATCTGGAGAGCAATATTCTCGGCTACAAGCTGGGCATCAACCTCGGGTTTTCTTACCTCCTGAATATCGATAATAACTTCATGGGATACGATCTTTTCGAGCTCTTTCTTGAGCAACGCAATTTCAGCTCCCTTTTTACCAATGACAATCCCGGGCCTGGACGTAAAAACGCGTAGCTTGACACGCTTGGACGACCTTTCGATTTCAATCTTGGAAATACCCGCATGGTAGAGTCTTTTTTTTATAAACTTCCTGATATTATAATCTTCCAGGATATAATCAGCGTATTTCTTTCCAGCATACCACCGCGACTCCCAGGTTTTAACAATACCCAATCTCAATCCTATAGGATTTACTTTCTGGCCCAAGCTTTTACCCCCTTCTATATCGAATCTTCAGCTAAAATGACTGTAATATGAGCAGTCCTTTTTAATATGCGTGTTCCCCTGCCGCGTGCTCTTGCTCTGAAACGTTTCAACGTGGGGCCCTGGTCTGCGATGATGTTTCGAATAACCAGTGAATCTATGTCGATATCCATATTTTGATCAGCATTCGCTACAGCACTGCGAATAATTTTTTCAACGATAGATGCCGCCTTCTGCGGCATAAATTTGAGCGTATTCAAACCATCCTCTACCCGCTTCCCCTTCACAGCACCAACCATCATGCGAACTTTCTGAGGAGAAATGCGAACATATCTTAATACGGCTCTAACTTCCATTACAGACACTTCCTTTTCTGACGGCCTTACCTTGTCACCCTTGATTTCTTATCCGCAGCGTGGCCATAGTAAGTTCGGGTCGGTGAAAATTCACCTATCTTATGCCCCACCATGTCTTCCGATATAAATACGGGAATGAACTTTCTTCCATTATGAACTGCCAGTGTAATACCAACCATTTCAGGCACAATTGTCGACCTTCTAGACCAGGTTTTGATAACTCTGTTGCTCCGGGTCTCCTGGGCTATCAGCACTTTCTTTAATAGTTTCGAATCAACAAAAGGACCTTTTTTCAACGACCGTGGCATAACTTCTCCTGCTATTTCTTTGTACGCTTTTTGACTATTAACCGGGTACTTTTCCCTTTTCTGCGGGTCTTAAAACCTTTTGAAGGAACACCCCACGGACTGCATGGGTGTCGCCCGCCAGAAGATCTCCCCTCACCGCCGCCCATTGGATGGTCAACCGGATTCATGGCAACACCTCTAACCTTAGGCCGCCTGCCGAGCCAACGCTTACGCCCTGCTTTCCCCAAAGATATATCCTCATGAACCACATTCCCGAGCCGGCCAATAGTAGCCTTGCAATTTAAAAGGACCATTCGAACTTCACCGGATGGAAGCTTTATCAGGGCATACCGATCTTCCTTTGCCATCAACTGGGCAAATGTCCCGGCGCTCCTGACAATCTGGCCACCTTTCCCGATACGTAGTTCGATGTTATGAATATGCGTACCCAGTGGGATATTTCTCAACAGCAGCGTATTGCCGGGCTTAATATCTGCTTCAGGTCCTGAAATAACGGTATCACCGACCTTAAGATCAAACGGAGCCAGGATGTACCGCTTTTCGCCATCCGCATAATGCAAAAGAGCAATTCTTGCAGACCGATTCGGATCATACTCTATTGTGGCAACCCTTGCAGGGATTCCTATCTTATCTCTTTTAAAATCGACAACCCTGTAATGCCGCTTACTTCCACCCCCACGATGCCTGCATGTAATACGACCGTGGACATTACGGCCGCCTTTTTTCTTAATAACCCTTAGCAGGCTCTTTTCAGGGGTAGTACTTGTAACCTCATCAAACGTTGAATATGATTGGGAACGCCTCCCGGGAGAGGTAGGCTTTACTTTTTTTACACCCATGATATGCCCCTTTAAGCTCCTTCAAAAAAATCTATACGTTCACCAGGCATCAATTTAACGATCGCTTTCTTCCAGTTCCGGCGCTTTCCCACAATCCGGCCTCTTTGTTTGGTCTTGCCTTTAACCTGCATTGTTCTTACAGTAGCTACATTTACATTAAAAATATTTTCGATAGCCCTTTTAATCTCAACCCTGTTCGCCTTACGGTCTACCTCGAATGTCATCTGGTTGTAGTCCTCTTTTTGAATACTAGTCTTTTCAGTAATCAAGGGGCGCTTAACAATATCATACAGATTCATTCGAGTAGTCTCCCTTCAATACTCTTTATCGAAGACTCAAGCAAAACTACATTCTTGTATTTAAGAATGTCATATACATTCAACCCTTCGACTCTCAACACTTTTGTTTGGGGAACGTTTCTGGCTGAAAGCTCCAGGTTTTTATTTTTTTTCTCGGTTATAATTAATGCGTTTTTCATGCCCAATGCACTCATAACCTTAACGAATCCTCTGGTTTTAATTTCATCAATTTCAAACTCGTCAAGCACAACAAGTTTTTCTGCCTGCAATTTACTGCTCAAGGCCATTTTAAGGGCCAGCCTTCTAACTTTTTTTGGAACCTTGTATGCATATGATCGGGGATCAGGACCAAAAGTAGAGCCTCCTCCTCTTAAAAGTGGTGATTTAATATCACCTCTACGAGCACGTCCTGTTCCTTTCTGTCTGAAAAGCTTTCTACCGCTACCTTTGACATCACTTCGATGTTTTACAGCCGCAGAACCGGAACGTTTTTTTGCAAGTTGCATTGTCACAACTTCATGCAATATACTCCCTTTAACAGGTATATTGAATATGGTGTCCACAAGATCGGTCTGTGAAACTTTTTCTGCCTTACTGTTTATTACGTCTACAACAGCCATAATAACGTCTCAGAAATTCTATTTTGCAAATTTGGGTTTTTTGATTTCAACCAAACCATACCCGGAACCCGGAACAGCACCTTTTATCAGCATAAGATTTTGTTCCGGCCTGATATCGACAATTTCCAGATTTCGAACTGTTTTACGGTTATTCCCATACTGGCCGGGCATTTTCTTGCCTTTGATAACTTTTGCAGGCCAGGCGCTGCAACCTATGGACCCAGGGATTCTATGGCTGTGACTACCATGGGTTTTCTTGCCGCCATGAAATCCGTGCCGTTTAATCACACCCGCAAAACCCCGTCCTTTGGTAGTACCGCTAACATCAATACGTTCTCCGATAGTGAACAGATCCAGACTTACTGTTTGGCCAAGTTTATATTCACTGGAATCATCCACGGGGACTTCACGCAGAAATTCAAAACACCCCGCCCCGCTTTTTTTAAGATGCCCCTGCATCGGTTTGTTAATACGAGACTTTTTCTTCTCACCAAAGCCCAACTGGATTGCATTATATCCATCAAAAGACATATTCTTTATCTGGGTAACCACACACGGACCAACTTGAACCACCGTTACCGGTATATATTTACCATCAGAGGTGAACAGTGCTGTCATCCCTAATTTTTTACCTATCATTCCTCTACACATTACTTTTATTCTATCCTTTTTGATAAATTCATAGAAAGTAGAATTCATCACCTTTTATCGATCTTTTTTGGCTATAACCAAACGACCTAATGTCTTGGAAATTATATCCCGCTATATAGCGGGATGAGCGAAGCGAACTAAATTCATACTATAATTTTATCTCTACATCTACACCAGGAGAAAGATCTAGTTTCATCAAAGCATCAACCGTTTGCTGAGTCGGCTCCAGAATGTCTAAAAGTCGTTTATGTGTCCTTATTTCAAATTGTTCTCGAGATTTTTTATCAACATGGGGAGATCGCAGAACACAATACTTGTTGATTCTTGTTGGAAGAGGTATCGGCCCAACAACTTTTGCTCCTGTTTTATTAGCCGTATCTACAATATCTGATACGGATTGATCCAGAAGCTTATGATCATATGCCTTGAGCCTGATCCTGATTTTAGTATTCATTATCATTATGTTAATCTTTCTCTTTATTCGATAATTTCGCTCACAACACCTGCGCCGACCGTCCGTCCGCCTTCCCTGATGGCAAATCTCAATTCTTTTTCCATGGCTATCGGCGTTATAAGCTCTGCCGTAATCGTTACATTGTCACCGGGCATTATCATCTCTACACCTTCCGGTAACATCAAATTGCCGGTAACATCCGTGGTCCTGAAGTAAAACTGCGGACGGTATCCACTAAAAAACGGGGTGTGACGACCACCTTCCTCTTTGCTCAAAATGTATACCTCGGCCTTGAACTTGGTGTGAGGCTCAATCGAACCTGGTGCCGCTACCACCTGACCGCGCTCAACTTCATCACGCTTGGTACCACGCATTAATACTCCTATGTTGTCTCCGGCTCGACCCTCATCCAAAAGCTTCCTGAACATCTCTACCCCGGTACACACCGTCTTCATGGTCGGACGAATCCCCAGAAAGTATTTTTTTTTAATTATATGGAGTACTCCTAGATCTACACGACCCGTAACTACCGTACCACGACCCGATATGCTGAAAACATCCTCTATCGGCATCAAAAACGGCTTGTCTATGTCACGCTTGGGCTCAGGTATAAACGTGTCCACCGCTTCCAGTAAATCAAATATACACTTTGCATCCTCACTGTCAGGATCATCACTCTCTAAAGCCTTCAATGCACTCCCGCGGATGATCGGAATATCATCACCGGGAAACTCATACTTGTCCAATAACTCCCGAAGCTCCAACTCAACAAGCTCTAAAAGCTCATCATCATCCACCATGTCACATTTGTTTAAAAATACCACAATCTGAGGAACACCTACCTGACGCGCCAGCAATATGTGCTCGCGAGTCTGGGGCATGGGACCGTCATCCGCACCAACCACCAAAATGGCCCCGTCCATCTGCGCTGCCCCTGTAATCATGTTCTTAATGTAATCGGCATGACCCGGACAATCAACATGAGCATAATGACGATTCACAGTCTCATACTCAACATGCGCCGTCGCTATGGTGATACCACGCTCTTTCTCTTCCGGGGCTTTGTCTATCTGGTCAAAAGGAACAAACTGAGCCATGCCCTTCATCCCCATGTGCTTGGTTATCGCCGCCGTCAAGGTCGTCTTGCCATGATCTATATGACCTATCGTACCCACATTTACATGCGGCTTGGTCCTCTCAAACTTTTCCTTCCCCATCTTTTTGTCCTCCCTTTAGAGCGAGTTCACAATAAAGTTTACCAGCGGTAATGCGCAAACGCCTTGTTTGCCTCAGCCATCTTATGGGTGTCTTCTTTCTTTTTAACAGCAGCCCCTCTCTTATTGGAGGCATCCAAAAGCTCGGCCGCCAGTTTATCAACCATCCCTTTTTCAGGTCTTTTGCGAGCAAAACCTATGATCCAACGAATGCCCAGAGCCGTTTTCCGGGATGGCCGAATTTCTGTGGGAACCTGATAGGTTGAACCTCCCACACGACGCGACTTGACCTCAATCATCGGCTTTACATTTTCAACTGCCTGTTCAAAAATCTTGACAGGAGATTCTTTTGTCCTTTTTTCGATGATATCGAAGGCATTATACAGAATCGACTCTGCAGTACTCTTTTTCCCGTCTCGCATTATAGATTTTATGAACTTTGAAACCAGCTTATTGTTATACTTGGGATCGGGTATAATTATCCGCTCAGGAACTTCTCTTCTTCTCGGCATATGTTACACCATTAAGGTCTCGTTGCTATTTGTTATCCATTTTCATGCCACAAGATTCAGGCACGGTGCATATTACATCATGTATTTTGTACCATTTTTCTACCTGGGCTTCTTGGAGCCGTATTTTGATCTGCCCTGTTTTCGATCCTCGACGCCAAGTGCATCAAGAGTGCCTCTGACAATATGGTACCTTACACCAGGCAGATCCTTAATACGTCCACCACGAACAAGAACAACCGAATGTTCCTGGAGATTATGCCCTATGCCGGGGATATATGCTGTAACTTCTATACCGGTGGTCAGTCTGACTCTGGCAACTTTCCGCAAGGCAGAATTAGGCTTCTTGGGTGTTGAAGTATAAACGCGTGTACAGACTCCTCTTTTCTGGGGAGCACCCTTCAGCGCCGGAGTATTTGTCTTTTTCTTTATTCGCTTCCTTCCCTTTCTTACTAACTGATTAATGGTCGGCATTTTCTCCCCTGAATCCTTTTATATTCATAATTAGGCTGTATCGACAAAATGTTAACTATTAGACATGTATCCTTAGATTGTCAAGCGTTTTATATAAAAAAATCGTAATAGTTTAGTTCTTTGAAACAAATCGATTTCAAACGAGCGGAAATATTTTCAAAAAGCTAAAATGTTACAAATAATCAATTATATAAAACAAATCTTAACCGGCTGAAACCTTAACATCTCTGTATTCATAAAGGCCGGTCCCCGCAGGAATGAGTCTTCCCATAATAACGTTCTCTTTAAGCCCCTGAAGGTTGTCTTCTTTGGCAGCAATGCTAGCATTAGTAAGGACCTTGGTCGTCTCCTGAAATGAAGCGGCAGATATAAAGCTTTCAGTGGAAAGTGATGCCTTGGTAATCCCCAGTATAAGGTGGTCAGCAACAGCGGGCTTCTTTCCTTCCTCAATTACTGCCCGGTTAATTTTTTCAAATATCTTTCTGTCAACCTGATCTTCAATAATAAAATCGGTATCACCAGCATCAAGAACTTTAACACACCGCATCATTTGCCGTACAACAACCTCTATATGCTTATCATTTATCCGGACTCCTTGTAAGCGGTAAACCTCCTGGACTTCATCAACAAGATAGCGTGCTAATGCAATCTCACCCTTGATATTCAATATGTCTTGAGGAATAGCCGAACCGCTTATCAGTGCCTCGCCTGCTCTGACATAATCACCTTCAAAAACGTTTATATGTTTACCGTGTGAAATCAGATATTCCTTCTTTTCACCAACATCTACAGGCGTAATAATAACTTTCTGTTTACCTTTTTTCGTGGCCTTGGCTATCGAAACATACCCGTCTATTTCACTCAAAACTGCGGTTTCTTTGGGTTTTCTAACCTCAAAAAGTTCGGCCACCCTTGGAAGACCGCCGGTAATATCCTTTGTCTTGGTCGTTGCTCTGGGGAGCTTTGTAATCACATCACCAGCTTTAACATCATCTCCTTCTTCAACAAGCAAAATAGCATTTATCGGTAGTAAATATCGCGCCATCTCCGATGATCCCGGCAGCTTGACTGTTTTTCCATCTCTGCCCTTGATTGAAATCCTTGGACGTTCCTCACCGCTTTTGGATTCGATGATTGTACGACTGGATTTGCCTGTAACAGGGTCGCCCTTCTCCTGCATGGTCTTGCCGGGTATGACATCACCAAATTTAACGGTCCCGTCAACTTCTGAAATAATTGGCGTTGTAAAGGGATCCCAGGTTGCCAGAAGATCTCCGACCTTAACTTGATCACCATCTTTTATCTCAATGTGGGCGCCGTAAATGACAGGGAACCTTTCTCTTTCGCGTCCGGTATCGCTAACTATGGCAATTTCACCCCCCCGCCGGCTCATAACTACAAATATATTTCCATCTTTTTCCACAACATTAAGATTAAGAAATTTAACCTTGCCTTCGGCCCGGGCTCTGATGTCGGCCTGCTCAACCCTTCGGCTGGCCGTTCCTCCAATGTGGAATGTACGCATAGTCAACTGGGTTCCGGGCTCCCCGATTGACTGAGCCGCAAGAATTCCGACCGCCTGACCGATTTCGACTTCTGCTCCGTGGGAAAGGTCCCGGCCATAGCACTTGACACACACACCACGAACACTTTTGCATGTCAGAACCGACCTTATTTTCACACTGGTAATTCCTGCATCTTCAATAGCCTTTACAGCTTCTTCATCCAGGTCTTCTTCGGTCCTTACAATCACTTCATCTGTAAACGGATCATGGATATCGTCTGCGGCAACACGCCCTAAAATACGTTCTTCGAGACGCTGAATCACTTCGCCGCCTTCTATCAGAGATTCGACCTCAACACCCAGTATCGTTCCGCAGTTTTCTTCCATAACAATACAATCCTGGGCAACATCGGCAAGACGTCGGGTAAGATACCCCGAGTTAGCGGTCTTTAAGGCCGTATCCGCAAGGCCTTTCCGGGCGCCGTGAGTCGAAATGAAATATTGAAGCACGGAAAGGCCTTCTCTGAAATTGGCACTGATGGGCGTTTCAATGATTTCACCCGATGGTTTAGCCATCAGTCCTCGCATTCCTGCAAGCTGCCGCATCTGATCTTTGCTCCCCCTGGCCCCGGAATCTGCCATCATGAAAATGGGGTTAAAACTTTCTTCAACAACAGGCTCTCCGCTTTCATCCAGAATAGGATTTCCATCATGGTCGGTTGCAGGGGCTATTCGCATGGATTTCATCATCTCACCGGCCACATCGTCAGTTGCTTTTGCCCATATATCGACAACTTTGTTATATTTTTCACCCCGTGTTATAAGACCCTCGATGTATTGACGGCCGATTTTTTCAACCTGCTTTTCGGCCCTTTCCAAAATATCCCATTTGGTAGACGGTATGATCATGGCATCAATGGAAATGGAAAGTCCGCCCTGGGTTGAATATTGGAAACCGATGTCTTTCAATCTGTCGGAAAGGATAACTGTGGCCTTTGGCCCCAGATTCCTGTATGCATAATTCACAAGTTCGCTAAGCTTCTTTTTATCCATGACATCGTTTACCGTAGAAAAAGGTATCTCGGGACGTTTCTTAATCACCTGAAAAATATGATAAGATTGGTCGGCAATAATAACGCTGCTTATCCCTTCTTCTTCCAGAGCAAAGACTTTTTCGGTGTCTTCATCTGAAACACTGAATATTCGCTTGAATTCGTCCTTTCTGAATAGGCCGACAATCCCTTGATTATCCCTGTCAGGGCCTTTGGAATATTGGGCTACCATTTCAGTAAAATCCACACCGGCCTGCAGCTTTTCCAAAACGGTATCTGCCTCTTGTTCATCAAAAACCTTGATATGGCGTATCATTATGATGTTATCTTCGGGAATAATTTCCCACAACAGGATACGCCCCACGGTCGTATTAAACCTTTCTCCCTCCACGCGAACGATAATTTTAGCATGAAGATCAACAGTCTTTGCATCGTATGCACATCGAACTTCTTCAGGATTTGCAAATATTTTACCTTCGCCTTTGGACCCTAAAACCCCTCTCGTCATGTAATAGATACCAAGGACAATATCCTGACTCGGTACAATTATAGGGCTCCCATTTGCAGGAGAAAGAATATTGTTGCTGGACAGCATCAATACCCTGGCCTCTATCTGAGCCTCCACCGAAAGGGGTATATGGACAGCCATCTGGTCGCCGTCAAAGTCTGCATTAAATGCAGTACAGACCAGCGGGTGAAGCTGCAGGGCCTTGCCTTCAATGAGAATGGGCTCAAATGCCTGAATTCCCAACCGATGAAGCGTTGGGGCTCGATTTAATAGAACCGGGTACTCCTTTACCACCTCATCTAATGTGTCCCAGACCTCCGGAACTTCTCTTTCCACCATCTTCTTGGCACTCTTTACCGTCGAAACAAGTCCTTTTTGCTCAAGACGATAATAAATAAACGGCTTGAACATCTCCAGGGCCATCTTTTTGGGCAAACCGCACTGGTGTAGCCTGAGATCCGGCCCTATTGTGATAACGGTACGGCCGGAATAATCGACCCTTTTGCCCAAAAGATTCTGTCTAAAACGCCCCTGTTTGCCTTTCAATGTATCACTAAGCGACTTTAACGGTCGTTTGTTAGTTCCCATAATCGCTCTGCCGTGCCTGCCGTTGTCAAAAAGAACATCCACTGACTCTTGGAGCATCCTTTTCTCATTCCGCACAATAATGTCAGGAGCCTTTAATTCAATAAGTCGTTTTAACCGATTATTACGGTTAATGACCCTGCGATAGAGGTCATTCAAATCAGATGTTGCAAATCTTCCACCTTCAAGGGGGACAAGCGGCCGTAAATCCGGCGGTAAAACCGGAATAATATCCATTATCATCCAGGTCGGATCTATTCCCGACTTCCTGAATGCTTCGACAATCTTGAGTCGTTTGGACAATTTTTGTCGCTTTGTTATAGAGCGAGTGGAACTAATATCAACTCTCAACTCCTTATATACCGTATCGAGATCGAATTTACCCAGCAGTTTTTTGACAGCCTCAGCCCCTATCCCGGCTTCAAATTTTGTACCGTAAACTTCACATGCTTCTCGATATTTTTCCTCCGATAGAAGTTGATTTTGGTTAAGATCCGTGTCCTTGGGATCGATCACAATGTAACTGTCAAAGTAAATCACTTTTTCAAGACTTTTTAACGTCAAATCGAGCAGATTACCAATCTTGCTCGGAAGGCTTCTTAAAAACCATATATGGGAACAAGGTGTGGCGAGTTTGATGTGCGCCATCCGCTCTCTCCGTACCTTGGATTGAATAACCTCCACACCACATTTTTCACAAATAACGCCCCTGTGTTTCATCCGCTTGTACTTGCCGCAGTTACATTCGTAGTCCTTTGTCGGACCGAATATCTTGGCACAGAAAAGGCCGTCACGTTCAGGTTTAAAAGTTCGATAATTGATAGTTTCCGGTTTCTTTATCTCACCGTGCGACCATTTAAAAATCTGCTCGGGGGATGCCAGAGAAATCCTAACACCGGAATAAAGTCTTGGATCGGTTGGTTTGGTGAAAAAATCGTATATAGTTTCCATTGATTATCTTCCTTCCATAAGGGTTATATCTAAACCCAAACTCTTCAATTCTTTTATCAGGACCTTGAAGGACTCAGGCAGGCCCGGGTCTAATGTATTCTGACCTTTTACAATCTTTTCATACATACGAGTCCTGCCTGCCATGTCATCCGACTTTACTGTTAAAAATTCTTGAAGAGCATTCGCCGCTCCATACGCTTCCATGGCCCAGACTTCCATTTCACCAAGACGCTGACCTCCGAACTGGGCCTTTCCGCCAAGCGGCTGCTGCGTCACAAGCGAGTATGGACCGATAGACCGGGCGTGAATCTTGTCATCGACCAAGTGATGGAGTTTTAACACATACATCGTACCAACTGTAATCTTTTCCTTAAAAGCCTCTCCGGTCCGCCCGTCATACAAGGTGGTCTGAGCGGTTGTGGGAAGCACCGCCTCGGCAAGAAGAGACTTGATCTCATCCTCCTTAGCACCATCAAAAACCGGAGTGGCCATGTGAACACCGTCTTTATAATTGCCTGCAAATTCGTACAGGTCTTCATCATCAAAGCCATCTATCATCTCCTGTGCGGACGGTTCAGAGAATATTCGTTTAAGCTTCTCTCGAAGGGCCTCATTTTTTCTTTGTTCCAGGAGATTGTTAAGCTGATCGCCAAGCCCTTTTGCGGCCCAACCCAAATGAATTTCTAGAACCTGCCCGACATTCATCCTGGAAGGGACTCCAAGGGGATTCAGGACCATATCAACCTGCGTTCCGTCTTCAAAATAAGGAAGGTCTTCCTGTGGAAGAATTCTCGACACCACCCCCTTGTTGCCGTGTCGTCCCGCCATTTTGTCACCCACGGATAGCTTGCGCTTCATTGCCACATAGACCTTAACCATTTTGATCACGCCTGGAGGAAGCTCATCCCCTTTTTCATATCTGGTGATATTTTTTTCAAAAGACTTTCTGCAAATTTCGCATTGGCTTCTATATCGCTCAAGAATATCATGGACCTGTTCGGTCAGTTTGGGGCTTTCAAGTATAATCCCTTCAAGCTGCGCCACGGGTATCCTGGCCAGCATCTCGGTATCTATCTTACTCCCTTTTGCAATCAGAACCTTCTTGCCTTTTTTCAGAGATATGAAACATTTTTGGCCCACAAGCAATTTTTCAAGCTGTGTATAAACCACGTCCTTGATGATTGCAATTTTATCATCTCTGTCTCTTTCAAGAACAGCAATCTTTTTATCTTCGATAAAACGGGTGCGTTCGTCTTTCTCAACACCACGCCGAGAAAACACCTTTGCATCGACAACTATTCCATGGACACCTGGCGGCACCCGTAAAGAACTATCTTTTACATCTCCTGCTTTTTCGCCAAATATGGCCCTTAAAAGCTTTTCTTCAGGGGAAAGCTGTGTTTCACCCTTGGGCGTAATTTTTCCCACCAGAATATCTCCCGGACTGACTTCAGCGCCAAGCCGTATAATACCGCTTTCATCCAGATCTTTTAAGGCTTCATCACCTACATTTGGAATGTCTCGGGTGATATCTTCTTTGCCCAGTTTAGTATCTCTGGCAACAACTTCAAACTCTTCGATATGGACGGACGTATACACGCCGTCCCGGTGAAGCCGTTCGCCCACCAGAATCGAATCCTCAAAATTATATCCGCCCCACGGCATAAATGCCACCATTATGTTTTTACCCAGGGCAAGTTCGCCCTTTTCTGTCGCAGGCCCGTCCGCGATAATCTCTCCGGCCTTGACTTTTTGTCCTTTTCTGACAATCGGGCGCTGATTGAAGCATGTATTCTGATTGCTCCGTATAAATTTTGAAAGTTGATAAACCGTCACAGGAATTTCTGAATTTTTATCGTCTTCGGCCTCATGTTTGAGAACAATTCGAGAAGCCTCAACGTCTACCACCGTGCCATCGCGTTGGACAACTACCGTAACGCCGGAATCTTTAGCTACTACGCCCTCAACACCCGTCCCTACCAGAGGCACCTGGTTTACCAGCAAAGGAACCGCCTGGCGTTGCATGTTCGATCCCATCAACGCCCGGTTTGCGTCATCATTTTCCAAAAACGGAATCAAGGACGCGGAAACACTCACCAACTGGTTGGGAGAAATATCCATTAGCTCGATTTCTTCGGACTTGACCATCATAAATTCGCCTTCTACCCTTGAGGTTACCAGGGGCTTGATAAATCTTTTATTTTCATCAACAGGTGCATTGGCCTGGGCAATGGGGTGATCCTTTTCTTCAAAGGCACTGAGAAACTTCACATCCTGCAATATATTTGAATCTTTTACAATACTGTACGGCGTTTCAATAAATCCATATTCATTAACCCTGGCATAGGTACTCAGGGAAACAATAAGGCCGATATTGGGCCCTTCCGGTGTCTCTATGGGACAGATCCGCCCGTAATGTGACGGATGTACATCCCTGACCTCAAAACCGGCTCGTTCACGGGTTAATCCTCCCGGACCAAGGGCGCTCAGACGCCTTTTATGGGTCGTTTCTGAAAGCGGGTTGGTCTGATCCATGAATTGGCTGAGCTGGCTGGTACCAAAAAACTCCTTAACAACGCCGGAAACCGGCTTTGAATTTGCAAGGTCGTGCGGCATAAGCGCATCAACTTCCTGGAGACTCATCCGTTCTTTAATCGCACGTTCCATGCGAACCAGTCCGATACGATACTGGTTTTCCAAAAGCTCACCAACAGCACGCACCCTTCTATTCCCGAGATGATCGATGTCATCAACAGCTCCCTGTGTATCTTTTAGCTTTACAAGGGTTTTAGCCGTAAGGAGTATATCCTCTTTTCTGAGTGTTCTTAAGTCGATGGAAGAGCTAATACCGAGTCGAAGGTTAATCTTCATGCGACCTACACCGGAAAGATCGTAATAGGAAGACTTAAAAAACATGTGATCAATAAATTCCTGGGCCACTTCCAGTGTGGCAGGATTGCCAGGCCGGAGCCTTCGATATATCTCAATAAGCGCATCCTCTTTTGTTTCGACCTTATCCAAAATCAGGGTTTTATGGATGGAATCACTACCGGCTACACCATCGATGAGAAGGAGTTTGAATTCATTTATACCGGCATCAAGCAAGGCCTGGAAAATTTCCTGGTTAAAAATTTGGTTGCATTTTACGATGGTCTCTCCACTATCAGGATCGACTACTGTCTTCGCAAATACCATGTTGAGAATATCTTCAACACTTATCGGAATCAATTCCAAATTAGCGGATTTAAGCTTCTTGATTGCAGCTTTGGTAAACATACGTCCTTTTAGAATAATAGGCTCGCCAGTTTCAGGATCTTTAATATCACTGCTGGCACGCTGCCCTCGCATCGAATCCTCATTAAACTTCCTGAAAATCCGTTTGCCACGGACAACAAACTTTTCTGTTTCATAAAAATAAGCCAGAATGTCTTCGGAAGTATATCCAATAGCTTTATAAAGAATTGTAATAGGAAACTTGCGCCGCCTGTCGATCCGAATATGGACGATACCTTTGTGATCGATCTCCATATCGATCCATGATCCGCGTACAGGAATGATCCTGGAGCTATATATAACCTTGCCGCTCGAATGTGTCTTGCCTTTGTCATGATCGAAAAACACTCCTGAAGATCTATGGAGCTGGCTTACCACAACACGTTCGGTTCCGTTAATGATGAACGTACCATTGTCGGTCATCAAGGGAATTGTTCCGAAGTAAATCTCCTGCTCTTTGATATCACGGATATTAGTAACTCCTGTATCATTATCAATATCATAGACAACAAGCCTGACAGTGATTCGAACGGGAATTTCGTAGGTCATTCCCCGGTTTATGCACTCCTTAATACCGTGCTTAACCTCGGCAAATCTGTAAGATACAAATTCAAGGGAAGCACTTCCGGTAAAATCCTTTATCGGAAATACGGACTTATATACAGACTGCAGACCGATGTCTCTAC
>JAUWLP010000183.1 GCA_030613575.1 Desulfobacteraceae bacterium | reverse complement strand
CAATGCAATTTTCCCATTTTGATCGCAACTGACAACACCCTAACCCGGATAAACCGGCCTCCGGCTCGGAGATCCTACGGCTCGGAGAGAAAAAACAAATAACAAATCGCAAATCGCAAACAAATCACAATTACCAAAATTCAAAATTCTAAACAGGCTTTGGTCATTGAATGTTGGAATTTAAAATTTATCTGTTTTTTGTGCTTATAAGAAAATTGTTGCTTAAGTTTAAACGCCATATGGTAATCACCGAACCCTCTGGGTGGGATAACCAGTTTTGGTCATTGGAATTTGGGATTTTTTTGTTATTTGGATATTGGAATTTATTTGATATTTGGTGCTTGTATATTGATTTTTTGCCATAAAAAGCACAAAATTTACAAATAAGAGACTAATTCTTTAAACCCGCACTATTATGCGTATCGATCAAAATCCTCTATTTAGAAAGGTAATCGTTCCCTGGTATGACTCTGAAGCAGCGTGTTTCATTGTAATTTTTTTCATGTTCCTTATTTTCTCATTTGGTTTTGCAGGCATCTCGGTTGCACGCGAAAACATAGAATATCATGAACATGTTTGGATACCTGTTCTTCTTGTAGTAATGAGCGGAGGTATCATTATTTCCACAACAATCCGCCTGATCAAAAGATATGCCCGCCGAGTTTCAAAATAATCAGCCCTATTTTAAATATATTAAGATAATAGAGAAATTAGGGTTAGCCGGTTAACACATATAGCTTATTGGTCACAAGAATAAGCCCAACAATAATCAGCAGGATGCCTGCAACTGTGTTGACGTACTGTAAGACGCGGGAAGCCTTTTTAATGAATATCAGGAGGAGATTGATGAAAACGGACATGATAATAAAAGGTATGGCCAGTCCGGCAGAATAGATGGCAAGGAGCACAATTCCCTGCCAGACTGTTTCCTGACTGCCGGCGATTATAATGATCGATCCAAGCAGAGGACCTATACAAGGACTCCAGCCTGCTCCAAATGCCATGCCGACAATAAATGTTCCAAAAAAATGTAAAGGTTTTTTTTCCATATTAATCCGTTTTTCAAAATCAAGACCACGGAAATGGATTATACCGGTTAAATGGACACCCAGAAGGACAATCAAAATGCCTCCGATGATCCTTATTAATTCTCGATACTTGTACATTAAGCCACCAAGATAAGAGGCCGAAGCACCCATCAGGATGAAGACCAGGGAAAACCCGGAAACAAAAAAAATGGTTGAAAGAAAGACTTTTTTTCTTATTTCTGAATTACGGTATTCGGTCAATTCTTCCAGGGAAAAACCTGTAATAAAGGTAAAGTATGCAGGTATGAGCGGTAGCACACATGGTGATAAGAAAGAGAGAAGCCCTGCTGTAAAGGCTGCTGGATAGGATATCACTTCGGTAAACATGCTTTTATTTTGTTACCCACCCGCAATCATCGGTATCAAAAACACCTCTGAATTATCAGGAACCGGGGTTTTTTCAAAATGAGGCCTGGAGACGTGTTTATCATTTATGCGTACAACCGCATAAAGATGGGAATCGCTCAAATCCTTGAGAATATCTTTAATTGTCATTCCCTCGTGCCAGGAATGTTTTTTTCCATTGACCCTGATCATCATTCAACACCGTAAGCCCTGAGCAATTCCAGAACTTCGGGAAAATCGATACCAAGTCGCTTCACGGTTTCAACTGTCGGGATCCCGTTGTTATTCCATCCCCGGCGTTTATATACCGCATCTTTTAGTTTTTCGTAAAGTTCCTCGCGGAATTTTCTCAGCAGTGCCACTTTTTCTTCCGTAGACTTGCCAGCGATATCGACTTTGTGCTTTTCGATAAGCTGTTTGTCGTAACGTTCGTGTCGTGATTCATACTCAACCGTTTTTACCGGCCCGACTGCGCGGTAGGGAATATTATCATGCTCGCGCTGTCCAAATCCCATTTTGAGGTTGAAAATCCGCTGGAAATTGTAAACTGCTTCACTCATCCGGATAAGGCCGTCAGGGTGTATCTGTCTTCCGGTAACGGCACTGTAGTACTCTGCATACCACTCTACGTGTTTCATGACTTTGGCAGGCTCATCCGTCTCCTTATTGTCCTCAGGCACAACATCGTTCCAGGGAAGTTTGCACAGTCCACACAGACCAAACCATGTTCGGAACATGGGGAACCAGTGCAGCGCCTCGGCCTTCTGCTCAAAGGTCGGCATAAAATTGTGCACCATATCAAGAAAAATCAACCAGGCCTCATCATGCTGCGGGCCTTTAAGCGCAAGACCGTATCCGCCCTGCTGGGCAAGCGATTCTTTGCTTATATACTCAGAGAACTCAAGCCCTTTGGCTTCCATACCTATATCCTGCATCAGATCGGGGTCGGCCCCAAAGTCTTTTGCAAAAATTGACTTCATTTCACGAATACCCCGACCCACAATTTGGCCAAATCCTTCTCCTCTGGCCATTTGATGAACGATCTTTAGAGCGGATAAACGATTGCCGAATGAAAGGTTCATTCCGCCGGTATCGGTTTCATTAATCAAGCCCATCTCAAAGCACTCCATGGCAAAGGCCGTGGCGGTACCCACTGAAATTGTATCAAGACCATAAGTGTCGCAATAAAAATTCATCTCAATAGCGGTATGTGGATCAAAAATGCCCAGATTTGAACCGCATCCCGCTATGGTTTCATATTCGGGTCCATCTACAAATACTTTTGTTCCTTTATAGGGTCCGGTAATAGGAACGAAGTCTTTAACACCATGTGCGCAGGCAAGTGTGCACCCCATCCAGCAACCGTCATATCCGGGGTCAAAGATGCGCCTGTAAACTTCCTGGCCGATATTCTCCGCTTCCGGATGACGGCCGTACTGAAAATTATTGACGGGCAGCAGATCAAAGTCATTCATAATAGAAACAAGGTGAGTTGTTCCGATTTTTGCCATCTGGTTTTGCTTGGGATCGAGTTCAACAATTTCCCGGGAATATTTTTTCCCGACTCCCTTTAAAGAATTCGGATCTGCCGGATTATTAGTCTTTACCTTAACCGTGTCCCAGCGTGCCACGATTGCTTTGATACCTTTATCAGCAAAGACACTGCCGATACCTCCGCGCCCTGCCTGTTTATATCTGGCACGCTTACGTTTTAGATCATACCAGGTAAAGTTCAGGCATCCCATCAGTGTGTTTTTGGCACCCGGGCCTGTAGAAACTACAGAAATATTACGCGGTTTCCCTTTGGCGAAGCGTTCTGTTAACATCGCAGAAAGATTATAGGAATCATCCGGCAATCCAGGCGCCGTAAAGACCTGAACCTTCTCATCAATGCCATCAATAAAAATTACAACATCTTTTGAGGTTTTTCCCGTAACTTCCAGAGCATCAAATCCGGAAAACTTAAGATAAGGACCAAAATAACCTCCCACATTAGAGTCTATCACAGACCCTGTTAACGGAGAAATGGTGGTGACGATACTTTTGCCGGAACCGGGATATACGGGTGTCCCGCCCATAGGGCCTGACGCGATACATATTGCGTTTTCAGGATCCCTCCACTTTGTTGTGCTGTTGACAGCATTCCATAGAAGCCAGAGATCAAAACCTTTGCCGCCGATAAAGATGTTTTTCGTTTTTTCAGTAACAGGCTTAATGGAAATGACAAAATCAGAAATGTCTATACAAAGGGTCTGGTTTGCATAACCCTTTTCAATAACCGGCCTGTCATAATTGAATGTCTTGAGCGATTCCATTTTATATTCTGCCATTATATCAACCTCTTATGCTATAACAATCTACTGTCCATTTAAAAAATTTTTGATCATAATTTCACCCAGCTCTTGGGATCGTTTTGTGGCTACCTCCACGGCATTCATAAGGGTGGTTCGAAGTCCGCCTTTTTCCAGAGTATGAATGCCGGCGATAGCTGTCCCACCCGGAGAGGTAACCATGTCCTTTAACCTACCGGGATGTTCTTTTGTCTCAATCAATAATTTTGCTGCGCCCAAAACCGTTTGTGATGAAAGAAAAAGAGCATCTTCCCTTGATAGACCCACCTTCACTCCGGCATCAGCCATGGCATCGACAATTAAAAAGATATAGGCAGGCCCGCTGCCGCTTAAGCCGGTAATTGCATCCATAAGAATATTTTCTTTAAGAAAGATGCTTTTCCCCATGGAATCGAAGATAGCCAGAGACAGTTTGATGTCTTCTTCGGTGGCTTTTCCTCCGGCCGCGATAACCGAAGCACTCTCCTTAACGAAGGCTGCGATGTTGGGCATCACCCGGATGAGACGCAATTCTTTATTAAGACACGACTCTATCGCAACCAGAGGAACACCGGCGGCAATAGAGATGATGAGCTTGGACATGTCCAGGCAGGATGCTGTTTCCCTCAATACTGACGCAATGATCTGAGGTTTGACCGCATAGATAATAATCTCTGAAGCCTCTACCGCCTTGACGTTATCTGATGTGGTATGGACGCCGTATTTTTCCTGGATGGATTTTAGCTTATTTTCACGAATATCCGTGCAAATAATATTTTTGGGATCGGATGATCCCGAAGAAATGAGCCCGCTTAAAAGGGCTTCACCCATATTTCCTGTTCCGATTATG
>JAUWLP010000108.1 GCA_030613575.1 Desulfobacteraceae bacterium | reverse complement strand
TACTCGGCGTCGTGAACAATTTTGCCAGCCGCCTGCACCACCCCGGTGCCCGAGCCAATAAACATGGTTGCTACAATAGCAACCAAAAAGTAAAGAATAGCTGATCTTCGCATTATAATCTCCTTTCCAGTAGTTTTAAAGTTATAAAATATTTGAATCACAAAGTCGCTTTATCCATATGCGGATGGCTGCGACTGAAGCACATAGCATTTGACCTTTCAGCCTTTATATTTACCTTATCACTGATCACTCATGCCTTCCTTTGACCGTGCCATTTGAACAGCCTCCAACCCTTCGGTCTGAGAACCGTCATTGATTCGAATCTCATGGGTTTTACCGAGCAGTTTTATGGCACCGAGCAGTGCGCTGAAAATATCCGAACGCAAATGATCATCCAGGTATGGACGACGCTCCCATGTTTCTTCTATATTTATGCCGTTCTCATTATCGATATCCTGAGAAAGACGACAGCCCAGGCAGCCCTTTTCCTTGCGGGTCTGATCGGTAATCAACCGGCACGCGGACAAAAGCTCATTGCGTTTACTCGAACGGGCATTTACCGATATTGTCAGAATAACCATTGGCCAGACCTTTTTTGCGCTTGAAATTATACTTGATAGTTTCGTAAAAAGTCGTCACTCCGGTGAAAACCGGAGTCCAGAAACTCTGTAACCGATTGAAAAAACTGGATTTCGGCTTTCGACGGAATGATAAAAAGTGGTGTTTTTCGACTTTTTAAGAGTTCATCAAGATTGATGCGTATAGCAGAGGCCATGATGAGAGTTTTTTAACAGATAGTATCCACACAGAAATGGGCACCCTTCGATGCAGAAAATGAATGCGACTCATTGTTAAAGCATTAATGGATATATTAGTAGTCGTTTACACTGCCTCCGTGTCAGGATTTTTGATGTCATGGGTAGTTTATGAAATTTATCGCATAATTATTTGTCCAGCACTCGACAATATAGCTTTTCAATATCATCAACCATTCGTTCGGCGAAAAAACGCTCACGAACAGTACATTCTCCTGCTATTGCAATTTTATTACGGAGTTCTACATCAGAGAAAACCTGCTCTATCGCATGGGCCAGTGCAGCAATATCGCCCTTAGGAAAGATCAATCCATTAATACCATCCTCAACAAAATCCCGAAAACCTTCAGCGTCACTTACAATTGTGGCAACTCCCTGTAACATTGCCTCCAGAGGAGCCAAGCCAAAAGCTTCGGTCAGCGATGGTAACACAAATATATCTGTGGCAGCTAAAATACGTGGCACATCATCGCGGTGTCCCCAGAACTCCACTACTGAACTACCAGCAGCTATGTCCTCAAGTTCTGCGCGCAAACCGGCATCGCCACCTCCAACAACCAGTAATCGCAAATTGGGGCGTGTTTTAGCCACTTGCAATGCCGCTCTTACTAAAGTCGCAGGATCTTTTCGTCTGGTTAGACGGGAGATATAGGCAACGACTTCAGCATCATCAGGAATTTCCAGGGCTCTGCGAGCATCGGATCTCCCGTTTCTATAAATTTCAATCTTATCAATGGGAATACCATAAGGGATATAATTGATTTTCTCGTTGGGAATGATCTCAGAGCGTTGCAAATCCTCTACAACGGCATGTGAAGGGGCAATGAGATGATTAATGGCTTTGCCATAATACCAGCGGTTGGTCCAATTGGTTCGAATTCTTTTGACATTGTGCTTGGTGCGAATGAGCGGAACGCCAAGGCGATAGCGGCTAATAGCTAATGCTGAGGTCCATGTGTCAAACGAGGCATTGCTGTGAACCAACCGAACATTTTGCTCATATATGTATTTTGCGAGACGCCGCATATCATTAGGGAGCGTCCATGCAATTTGTGGCATTTCTTTTAACAGTGTAAGTCGCAAGATTTCGATATCGGCACCAGCAAGTCGCTCGATAATTGTAGCTTGTGGATTAGTAGCAACAGTAACCCGATAACCCCGCGTGGCCAAACCTCGAGCTAATTCGGCGATCATAGCAGCTTCGCCATTCCAACCACGTTTTTTGTTAGTAAGAAGTAGATGAGGCAGGTCCATATGTCGTTAGGCTCCTTTGGACTATATTTAGGGCAACAATTATGACAATATCATAAAAAGTCGAAATTGCAAAAATAAGGTGTAACATCTCAAAAAGTTGGGGCAAATCCGCTGGTGTAGGGTGGCATTTTATATGCCACCGCAACCCCGGTCGGGTATAAAACCCGACCCTACAATGCTTTTGTGCTATGTTCCCGACCTGGTTTTCACACTAATCCGCGATGTTCCATAAAATATAAAGAAATATGGATTAAGTGTCAAATAAAAGGTAGATGTGGACACAGTTGAAATATTAACATTAGGTGAATATGACTGTCTGATAAAATCAAAGAAGAAAGCACTGAGATTTTATCTTAATGGTGTGCATTTTTCTGATCCAAGATCTGCAAAAATAAGTTTTCTATTTTATCTACATGGTGATCCCAGTGATAGGCGGCAGCTGCTCGATGGGCCTCTGCAGCCATCTCTTCTTTCTTTCCAAAGTAGTAGAATTTCATAATCGCTTCAACCAGCGTTTCCGATCTATAGTCTGGAATAACAAAACCATTAACCCCTTGGTCAATCAATTCGCTTGCCCCTACCTGTGGTCCGGTTATGACAGGTGTTCCCGAATAGAGTGATTCCAACACCACATTTGCAATTGGATCAAAAAAAGAAGGCAGAATAAAGAGATCGGCCACAGCGTAAAGCCTGCCAATATCCTTTTGATATCCCAGAAACCGGATACGGTGTTCACATCTCTGCTTCCGGGCTAATTGCTGATACCGTTCTTCATGCTTGTCTTTTCCTACTACAAGCAAAATAATCGGTAACCGTGAAGGCAGTGAACCAAGCGCCTGAATCAGATGCTGCAATCCTTTGCGGGCATACCCGTTACCAACAAAAAGCAGGGTCATGGCCTCTTGGGGTAACCCCAATTGTTTTTTGAAGCGGAGTTTGTCTCCCTTTAAATTGGGATGAATTTGCTCTTGATTAACCCCGCTGTAAACTACTTCTATTCTTTCTGGCGGTATGTTGTAACGGCTGACAATCTGATCTTTGACCATCCGGGATACGGTAATCACCTTTTGCAGGCGGGGATCTTCAAACCGCTTTCGTTCCAGGTGCAGGTAGCTTTTTGTGTACAGCTTATTAAATCGTTTACCCGCATATTTTTGATAATCTAAGAGACAGCCGCTGCCGTCACGATAGACGTCTTGATAAATTGTACGACCAAAACCCACAATCAATTGAAGATTGGCCTGTTGAACTTTCCTACGGGCGCCATATGCGAAGGAAAGCATACGGCTGATGGAAGTACCTCTAACGACCGGGACTTTGTGGATAATCATGCCGTGTGGAATACGTTGTTTAATCCTGGCGGTAAAATAGTGTACCTGCCAGTTCCTTTCAAGCAGCGCCGGGATCAGTTTGTTTATATAATTTTCCACGCCGCCGACTGGGCTGAATCGGGTGTGTACCAGGCCGATGATTTTTTTCATGAATGCGGTATCGTCAAAGAGAATATAAAACGCCAGAGGCGCCTAATACAACGAGGACCTGATCAATTCTTCAAAAAAGACAATGGTCTTTTTTATTTATCATGATCGCTTTAGCCATTTAAAAATGCTGTAATTACACTGTGTTATTGATTTCCAGACCCTTAGAGAACACTTCCAATGCCGATTCCCATTGCTCTGTCCCTTCCAACATATTCGGCAAGGGGAGCAATTATTTTTTTTCGAATACTTCGTAACCAGGTATCTTCAACCCCTTTGCTTGCGATAGTATCATGGAAAATAAGAAGCGTTCCGGAGCGAGAAAATCCAAGAACCAGTTGCACATCCTTCCAGACGCCCTCAGCGCTATGGTCGCCATCAATAAATACAACATCAAGCAGACCCCTCACATTCCTCCGCAAAAATTGCTTTGCATCCGCTGAATGGCTATTGCCAATGAACTGTCGCACATTAGGGATCTGAGACAAATGCTCCTGCTGACAAATGGATCGTTTATGCCTCCCGTCATCGATGCTAAAAGCATTGCTGAAACCTACGAGCTGGGATAGCGCCAAACAGGTGCCGCCGCTTGCTGTTCCGATTTCCAGATAATTGGTGTAAGGCCCATTATCGAGCAAAAACAAACACAAAGCAGCAAATTCATCAGGATTCTGTTGCAAAAAATACCCACCTTCCAGCTTGTAATCATGGCCGAAATAATCCAAGCTGTCAGTTCCTAATTCACAAATCTTGTCGCGTATCGATCTGAAGTTCTTGTTGTTTGACTGCAGTTTGGATATTTTTTCAACATTGCGAACAAAAATGTATCTAAATAATCGCGTCTTGCAGAGTCTAATTAGACGTTTTAAACCCATTTATTCCCCCAACAACCAGGTATTACCTTCAATTATCGAGGCCATATTACCGGGCCCTCTGTGCAAAGAGAAACTACCCGGTTCACAAAGTGATGAAAAGTGTAATACTTGTGTACCAACTCATAGCCCTGCCGTGCAATAATCCTTCTTTCTTGTGGTTTGGACATATATTCGCGTGCCAGGCTAAGACATTCCTGCTCGTCATGGTACCAGACTAGATGCTTTTTGTTTTTAAAAAAGTCCTCCATTCCTTGTGCATAAGCCGTGAGAAAAAATCCCCCACACCCCAGCGTCAACCAGAGACGGTTTGACCAGTACCCTTCTACTGAGTGAGTAATGTCGGCCCCGAGAATAATTTTTGCCCCGCCACATATCAATCCATAGTTCCTTGGTCTTACAGTTCTAAATGTGGCCTTTAAACCGAAGTTTGACCAATCTTTACCGTAAACTTTTACTTTGAATTCCTCTCCAAGTTTTTTTGTCAGCGCTACCCGCGGCTCCCCTGATCTGGCCTTGCCGATGAACGCGATATCGGATTTCCAAACAGGCAAATATGGGCGCCGCCGGCGGTGGTCATGTCGATCGCAAGCACCTACAAAATATATGGGATTGGCTATCCCGGCCTTTTGATACTGCTTGTGCATACCCCTGTTGGTAACCAGAAAAAAATCAACCAACTTTGCCTTTTCTGTGAGCGATGGCGGGACCTCCGGGCTCCAATCTTCGTAGTACATGACTGTCTTTATTCTGCTGGCGGTGATTTTTTCCAAGACCTCCATGGGAATATCCTGTGAATAGATAAAAACAATATCCGGCTTGAAGGAGTCAATTCTGTTGCCCATCCATTTGTTGGCCTCTTTTTTATTTCGGCGAATTTTATAAGGATTCAACCAATCAGTTTCGTTTCCCTGTTCCTTAAAAGCTCTCACCATATGGGCAACGGTTTTGGTGCGCCGTTTGGATTTGCCGAAAACGATTATTCGAGACATGATGCTGATCTGTTAATGCCCTATTTCTTTGATGATCTCTTCCAGCGGCTTCGTACCCTTTGGACTCTGGAGCCTGCCCCTTAACTCTATTACCTTTCTCAAAGCAGAAAGCGCTCTAAACAGGCCAATTGCATATGCCACGTCCAATTTTAGCAACCGCAACAGGGATCGAAAAAAAATCCAAGGAATGTGAGAAAAAAAGAGCTTACGGGTTGACAGATGGAGCCACAGGAAAAAGAACCTGTTTCTTCTTTTAATAATCTTTATTTCTATTGCCGGGAAAAAACTTTTTATGGTGCCTTTATGATCGTGGATAACCCTGCTTTCGGGCTCAAAAAAAGTCTTCCACCCTCGCTGCCAGGCCCGGGTACACAGATCACAATCCTCATAATAGAAAGGTTTGTACAATGGTAGAAAGCCATGGAGCTGAACAAACATTTTTTTCCTGAGAGCCATCGATCCACCAGAAGCATAAAGGCTTTTTAAAGTTCGACCTCTGCGAGCCAGCTCAAAGGCATCTTCCAGATCCCAGTTGCGTTTCCGGATTTCACCCCTTACAATTTTTCCCAGATTCCAGGAAACCCTGAGCGGTTTCCGGTGCTGATCAAGGATGAGCGGAGAAACAGAGAAGGTATCCTCCTTGCTAAACCAGCGAACTAAGGGGGCAATGAAATTACGATCTGGACGAACATCTGAATTCAACAAAATGTTTATTGGATAAACAGATAATTTTATACCACTATGAACTGTCTCTGCAAACCCTTTGTTGGTATTGTGCCGGACAACTTTAATTCCAGGGAAATTATTGGTGATCAATGGGATGCTCTTATCCTGTGAGGCGTCATCAACGACAATGATTTCGGATTCCCCCGGATACGCCTCTACCGCTTCAACGGCGCTGGCAAGCGTTTTGGCTAAAATTGGTTCACCGTTATAATTGGGGATAACAATGCTGACGGGTACTATATTCATGGCCGGTTTTTTAGTAGAGTTGAGATTTGAGACCACGAGATCGCCTGTGCTATACATATTTGGAGAGTGTATATTCCTTTTGCAGGTATCCATATTTGACTGCTGGGTCTTATTAATTAGTGTCTGAACGAAAACCAGGGATTTTTTCCAATATCAACATGAGACCTAAAATAAAAGCCAAAGGGTACAGTGAAGGTTTAGAATAAAAGGGAACGGTCAGGCCGCAGTGAATCAGCCAACTTAAAAATGCCACTATCAGGGATTTTAACAGGATAAGCGTTTCTTTGTTATGGGTTTGTTTTGAGTCATTTACCGCCGAAACGAACAGAAGGGCTAACCCACCAAAAATCAAAACTAACCCAAGAATTCCGTTTAGATATAGTATTTCAAGAAAATAGAGATGAGGGAAAACAAAAGGAAATACTTGAGATGTCGAATCTTGGGTGAAGTGTACGGGAAACCACCCGATTCCATGTCCGAATATCCAGTCCATCAGAGAATTATCCGTGAGAGTATTCCATGCCTGAGTCCAAAACTGAACCCTTTCTTCTTTTGTCAGGTTAACAATGAGTTCCTCAATTCGTGGAGCAATATTGGCATATCCGGTGATACATAAAATCCCAAAAAAAAGGAATATCAGTGTCATGCCAATCCACTTATATCGGCCCCTGGTTAAAAATATAATAATAAAAAGTGTTCCAAAAGCAATTCCGATTATGGCAGGGCGTGATCCAGCCTGAAGCAAGAGTCCTACATCCATAAAAAAAATGGGAATGAGTATTAACTTATACCGGCCGGTCAGAAAAAAAATACTCGCCACTATGACTGGAAGGGTCAATACTGCAAAACTTGAAAGGTAGTGCGGATTTGAAAAGGTACCGTAAGGCATCTTGAAAAAATAAAGAGCAGCAAACTGCCAGCAGACCGATAGACATAAAATGCCGAGAAATAGCATACTTATGCGATAATTAATATCTTTTTGGTACAAGCAGTGGATAGAAAAAATAATGATAAGCATCCTAAAAAGGTTCTTTATCCACCTGACGTGAGACTGCGCGGGAGCAACCATCAAACTCCCAAGGATCAGGTATGCGCAAATTGCCAAAACAACAAAATAGAACATTGGTATTTTCTTTATTTTGTAGTCGCCAAAGAGCACATTTACTATCAATAAAAAGAAGCTTAGCTTTATGAACATGCCAGTCCCACCACCATCGAGCGCGAAGTAAGTGAAAAAGACTCCAGATAACGCCAGAATCAGCCAATATTCACTGGTAATTGCAGCCTTTAATGCTTCTGATTTTGTTCGGGTCATGGATGAAGCCCTATAGCTTAAGTTTCTCAATATCCAAGTTAAAAACCGATGTATTTTTGGTTTTTGTAATATCCCATACTTTTCGGTAAATTGCGCGTCGTTCACGCCGTGATGGTCTTAAGTCTGCCGTATAATAATAAAAAAAACGCAGCCGGTCTTTAAGGGTGATGGCATTGCTCAGAGAGGCATTCAACTGGGCCAGGCTGACGCGCTTTTTTTTCTCAGACAGGCGGTGTATTTTTACCCCTTCTAAGTCTACCATAAAATAATCGCCATTTCTGCATAGTATGTTACTGGATTTCAAATCTTTCTGCCAAACGTTGCAATCGTGAATTTTCTTTAACCATAAAGCAAGATGTTTGACCGCTCGTCGTTTTTGCCATTGGTCGGTAAGCGATGATAAATAATCGTTTAGGTGAATACTGTCAATAAGGAATTCGGAAAGAAAGTAACTGTATCCATTCATGATTAAATAGCCCAGCGAGCGTGGTACAGGGACATGTAATACTTCCAGTGCCTGAGACATTTTCCAACTGGCAAGACAACGGTCCCGGTGAAAAAATTTCCTGCGGTGAATTTTGATGCAGACGTCATGAAAGGCAATGACCCGGCCGGGCTTTATGGTTTTTCCCACTTCCAGGGCTTGACGTAGCTCTTTAGCATCCCAGAAAACATCTTTTTTGTTGTATCCTTTCAAATTAGTGTCTTTCCAGATCCCAAATCTGATAGTAATTCTTCAAAAAAGGTGATAGTTTTTATTAGGCCTTTTTCCAGGGAGACCTTGGGTTCCCAGCCAAGGACCTGGCGGGCCAATGTGATGTCCGGCTTGCGTTGTTTCGGGTCATCTGCAGGGAGAGGCTTGAAGACAATTTCAGATTTAGAGTTAATCAGTTCAATCACCTTTGTTGCCAATTCAAGGATGGTGAATTCTTGGGGATTCCCAAGATTGATGGGACCTGTCACGTCATCGGGGGTGTTCATCAATCGGACCAATGCGTTGACTAGATCGCTCACGTAACAAAAAGATCTCGTCTGTGAACCATCCCCATACACCGAGATCGGTTTTCCCCGTAACGCTTGCATGATGAAGTTGGAAATGACTCGGCCATCATTGGGATGCATGCGCGGGCCATATGTATTGAAGATGCGGGCGATCTTGATTTTAGTTTTGTGCTGACGGTGGTAATCAAAAAAGAGAGTTTCAGCACAGCGTTTTCCTTCATCATAGCAGGAACGAGGCCCAATGCAGTTAACATTACCTCGATAGCTTTCCGGCTGGGGGTGGACGCTTGGGTCTCCGTACACTTCTGAAGTTGATGCCTGTAGTATTTTTGCGTTGAGTCTCTTGGCTAAACCAAGCATGTTAATGGAGCCATGCACATTTACCTTGGTTGTCTGTACCGGATCATTTTGGTAGTGGATAGGGGAAGCAGGGCAGGCCAGGTTGTAGATTTCATCTGCCTCAATATATAGAGGAAATGTAATGTCGTGGCGGCAAATTTCAAAATAGGGTTCGTTTATTAGGTGTGCGATATTTCTTTTGCTTCCAGTATAGAAATTGTCAACACATAGAACATCATAGCCGTCCTGAAGAAATTTTTCACAGAGGTGAGATCCAAGAAAACCGGCACCACCTGATACAAGAACGCGTTTTAGTAAATGCATTATTTCTCCTTT
>JAUWLP010000087.1 GCA_030613575.1 Desulfobacteraceae bacterium | reverse complement strand
TTCTTTGTCTGAAAAGTAATGGTTATTTTTTCATCCGGATAAATACCGAGTATTAATCGATTGGCGGCGATGGTTTCCCCTAAGGTTTGTCGAAACATGGAATGGGGAATCCCTTTAAACTGAATTTCGATTTCTGTTAGCTTCTTGGCCAGCCGCTTACCGGATGTAAGAAAAAAAGGAACGCCCTGCCAGCGCCAGTTGTCTATGAAAACTTTCATCCTGGCAAAAGTTGGCGTTAGAGAGTCCGGGCTTACACCGGGTTCCTCCCGATAGCCTGGGACCGGTTTATCATCAATTTTGCCTTGACCATATTGCCCAAGCACGATGTAATTGTGGAGCTTTTCGACCGGAAACGGTCTTAACGAGTGAAAAACTTTTACCTTCTCATCTCTAACGCGGTCGGTTTCAAACTGAGACGGTGCTTCCATGGCGGTAAGGGCAAGCAGTTGCATTATGTGGTTTTGAAACATGTCTCTAATTACCCCTGCCTGTTCATAATAGCCAGCTCGATGTTCAACGCCTAAAGTCTCTGAGGCAGTGATATGGATATGGTCAATATATCTTCTATTCCAAATTGGCTCGAAAATGGCATTAGTAAAACGAAACATCAGTATGTTCTGAACGGTTTCTTTTGCCAGATAGTGATCTATCCGGAATATCTGGTGTTCTTTAAAATATTCTTTAATGCTCTGATTCAGCGCTACGGCAGTTTTAAGATCCCGGCCAAAGGGCTTTTCAACAACAATACGTGACCATCCGTTGCCGTTTTGGTCTTCTTTTGCAAGACCAGCCTGTCCAATCATTTGAGCAACCGGCTTATAAAGAGAAGGTGGCAGAGCAAGATAAAAAATCCTGTTTCCTCTGGTGTGATATTTTTGGTCCAGCTTTCTAAGAAATTCTGCCAGGCTCATAAAAGAAGTCAGATCCCCATAATCAACAGCTCGATAATTAAGAGCGGCAGCAAAAGCCGGCCATTTGGAAGCATCCATAGCGCTGTTAACCCACAAGGCTTCTTTCATCTTATTCCTGAATTCCTGATCACTCAGATTTGTTCGCCCGCACCCGACAATGCGAAAAGGATCCGGCAAACCAGCATTCAAATACAAATTGAAAAGGGCCGGAACCAGTTTTCTGGCAGTTAAATCACCGGTAGCTCCCATGATGACAATGGTGCTGGGATCGCTGTGCTTGACTCCCAGGCAATCTTCGGGGCGAATTTTTAGATCCGGAGCTCTGGCCTCGATGACTTGGCCCATGGACCCGCTCTGATTCATTACTTTATCATCCATAGATTTTTTTTTACCCTAATCAAGTTAAATAGGACGCAGATTTTCGCAGATATACACAGATAATATTGTTATTTTGCAATTTAAGAATCTTGATAATCTGTGTTCATCTGTGTCCAAAAAAGGAAATTCCTATACTATCGAGTTAAAATTCTTTTTGAGTTGAACTCAATTGAGTTTTTACCTGAATATCAGGTTTTATACTCTTTTAACAGTAGAATCGCAATTCGATTTTAATCACTAGAAACGACTGCATGCCCTCCGAACTCGCGGCGAAGAGCTGCCACAACTCTGTCTGTAAAAGGATCTTCTTGTCGAGAACGAAAACGTCTTAATAAGGAAAGCGTGATAACCTGAGCCGGCACACCGGTTTCCAGGGCTTGCTGGATGGTCCAGCGTCCTTCTCCTGAATCTTCTACGTATCCCTTGATATCGGAAAGTTTTGCATCTTTTCTAAAAGCCTCTTCTGCAAGTTCCAGTAACCATGAACGAACAACGCTGCCCTGATTCCAGAGATGGGCAACATCAGCATAGTTTAAAGACTCGGCATATTCAGATGCCTCCAAAATTTCGAATCCTTCGCCATAGGCCTGCATCATGCCGTATTCGATACCGTTGTGAACCATTTTAACAAAATGCCCGGCACCTGTGGCGCCACAGTAAAGATAACCTTCCTCCGGAGCCAGGGCTTTAAATATGGGTTCCAGTTGTTTGAACGTCTCTTGCTCTCCGCCAATCATCAGACAGTAACCTATTTGAAGCCCCCATATCCCTCCGCTGACACCGACATCCATAAACCGGATGCCTTTTTCCTCAAGCAGCTTTGCCCTGCGGATATCGTCTTTATAATATGTATTGCCACCATCAATAACTATATCGCCAGGCTCAAGGAGATCTTTGAGTTGGTTAATATGATCATCCACCGCCTGGCCGGCTGGAAGCATTATCCAGGCAATCCTGGGGGGTTGTAACTGTTCAACGACTTCTTTAAGGGAATATGCTCCTATCGCTCCATCTTTAACTAATTGTTTTGTCTTTTCCGGCGAGCGGTTGTAAGCGACCACCTGCTGCCCCACCTTTAAAAGCCGCTTGGCCATATTCATTCCCATTCGACCAAGGCCGATCATGGCTAATTTCATTTTTAGACCCCCTTTATTCCTCAATTCTTAAATCTATTTCCCATTTAAAGACCAGTCATAACTTAAATATTTGATCTTGTCCCTTTTTGCTTCCAATTCCTTTTTTACGTCTTGATTAGCGTATTTAATGAGAAAACCGATAACATCGTTGTTAAAATCTTCGGCAAACCATTTGAATATTTTACTGATATAAAGCGTGTTGTCTTTGAGATAGTTTCGTTGCGGGTTATTGATAAACGCTCTGGCTGCATCGTCGAGTTGTCGGTCTAAAGTGTTTCCGCGATAAGGTTCGGAAATAAGCGGCGGGCAACTCAATGCCGCACAATTGATGGCAAAATGAACCCTTGGATCTTTGAACCGGGGCCGAAGTATTTTGTGCTCGATGTCATCCAGCGTGATAACATCTCCATCGATTCGACAAATCTTCTTTTTCCACGGGCTTTTGAATATATTTCCAAGATCCTTTATGGATTTAACCCCGGGATACCCGCTTAGAATCAACTTGACGGTCCAGGCGTTATACGCATTAACATAAAAAGCGAACTGTTCATTTCGGGACAGATTGTCAGAATCGGTTTTCTCAAGCACTTTAAGATACTGGTCAAGTTTTGCTTCTTCGGATTTAAAACCCCGGTAGTCTACTTGGCCTTTTTTGACATATTTTTCCAGCAAGGCGGCATAGATACTGTGATCTACCGTAGATCCGGACACGTCGGGTGTTACTATGTTCAAAGGACCGAACAACAGGAAAAATGTCACAATAACAAATATAAAGCGTTTTATTTTCATAATACACTCTTGATTAAAGTTTTTTTACATTTGTCGCTTAAATTCTAAAATACTTACACGGTAATTTCAACTTTATAATACACAACTTTTTCATAAAACCTGAGCATCGTGTTTTTGGGAATAGATCGAATAAATATAAGTCCAATTAGCCGAAAACGGCTTCCAAAATCATGCCCCCGAGCTTTTATTTTCATGGACCAAATTTTTGGTTGACGACTCAATGCGGTTGTAATATATTAGTCATAATGGCTATATTGACTATAATGGAGGTGTAATATGGTACAGGTAAGCTTGGCAAAAGCTAAAAGCTCTTTTTCAGAATATGCAAGCCGGGCAGCGTATACGAGTGAACATATCATTATTACCAAAAGAGGCAAGCCATTCGTTGCCCTCATATCCGTTAAAGATCTGGAAATTCTGGAGAGGATCAAAGCCGGGCCTCCTGAAGATGGTTTATTGGGAGCCGTTGGCATGGCACCCGAGCTTGAAGAAGTGGCTGAGAAAGCCATGGAGGGATATCAGAGAAGGGCCGATGACTTTGGCAGAGAGGTAGAGATATAGTGTTTATTTTTGACACGGATATCTATACAAATGTTATGAGGAAGATCCCTTCAGAAACATTGTTAAATCGTTTGAAAAAGGTACCAAGACGAGATCAATTCACTACAACGATTACCATCGGGGAGGTTTATTATGGATTAATGAAAGCCTCAAACAGGACAAGATTGCTTAAACTTTTTGAAACTGTTCTCCTTCCGCGTGCGACCATTTTGCCATTTGACTTCTCGGCTGCAAAAAAATATGGGGAGATAAGAAGCTTTCTTGAAAAAAAGGGGACACCTCTGGCGCATGCTGATTTACAAATTGCCTCAATCGCCTTATCCATGAATATGACATTAATTACAGGAAACCTAAAACACTTTCAAAGAGTACCAAAGCTAACTGTTGAAAATTGGCTTACGGAAAAATGCGAGGGGTCGCGTCTTCACACTTGACAGAGAGGAATTGCGAATTTCGGGATTCATCACGATGGTAGTCCTGCTGCATCCAGCCAGTCTTCCAATTCGACATTCAAGTACAGATTTCTTGCTTTCAATTGGGTCAGGAATTAAGGGGGGAATAATTTTTGAGAGGAATACCGGACATGCAGTGAAGCTTTAGCGCTATGATGGAATAATGGTTTAAAAAAATAACCTCAAGCCCTCACCGAATTTCATCGAAAGAAAAATGTTGCATTGTCGCAAACAGCCTTGTATTATATTCATATAAAGAATAAATCAACCTTGTATTTTCGGCGTTTTATGCTGGAAAAATAGATAGAAATAATCTAAAAATGAAAACATCCGTGTTGAAACGCAAAATTGATCAGAAATTAGTGCAATGGAAAAAGAGTCGTTCACGCCGTCCTCTTCTGATTAGAGGAGCACGCCAAGTCGGCAAAACCTATTCCGTCACTCAATTTGGGAAAAAACAATTTGGAAATTGCGTGACCATCAATTTTGAAGAGCGCCCTGAATTAGCCAGGTGCTTTGATACGTTAATCGTGGATGAAATTTTGGAAAGAATCGCTATTCTGACGGATTCTGAAATCAAACCCGGTGAAACCCTGTTATTTTTGGACGAAATCCAAGAATGCCCGCCGGCAATCATCGGTCTGCGATATTTTTATGAAAAGCTGCCCGAGTTGCATGTCATCGGCGCCGGATCCCTTGTAGAGATGGCATTTAAGAGCGAAAATTTCAGAATGCCGGTGGGAAGAATCTCTTCTCTTTTTATGGAGCCGCTGTCGTTTACGGAATTTCTCGAAGCAATCGGCCGGATCAAATTGAAAGGATATCTTGAACACGTTGAAATGGAAACAGGGGTTGATCCGATTTATCAGCCGGAATTGGAGCTTGCCTTGCGAAAGTATCTAATGATTGGCGGAATGCCAGGCATCGTTGCGGCCTATGTCGAAAACGGACCGCCTGAGGAAATAAAATTGATGCAAACCGATATTTTGCAGACCTATCATGTGGATTTTGCCAAATATGCCTCGACCGCCAAGCATAAATATCTGAAGGATGTTTTTCAGACCGCACCACGCTTGATCGGCAATCAATGTAAGTATGTTCACATCAATCCGCATGTCCAATCCCGCGACTTGAAAGAGGCCCTGGCGCTGCTAACGGAAGCCAAATGTCTATATCAGGTGTTTCATTCAGCCGGCCAGGGCATTCCCTTGGAATCCCAGATCAACCCAAAAAAATTTAAGTTGTTGTTTATAGATGTCGGCTTAATGCAAAGAGCATTGGGCCTTGATTCGGCAATCATGTTTGAAGAAGATTTAATGACAGTTAATCGAGGCAGTGTAATGGAACAGTTTGCCGGCCAACAGCTATTGGCCGCTATGGATCCTTTTGAGGAGCGCCGAATTCATTTTTGGGCCAGAGAAAAAAAAAGCAGTCAAGCGGAAGTCGATTTTTTAACCACATATAAAGGAATGGTTTTCCCGATGGAAGTAAAATCGGGCAAAAGCGGAACACTGAAAAGCCTGCGCCTTTTTTTGCATGAGCATCCCGGAGTGCCTTTCGGAATCCGGTTTTCCATGAATGAGCTGTCGTGGTACGACCGGATCCTTTCTATTCCACTATATATGGTTGAATGCTGGCCGCGCCTTGCTGAAATGATAATAGAATCGGAATTGGGGAGCAGCCTAAGTATTGACTATTGAAAAATGAAAATTTAAGGTATTCTGGGATCATGGATTGAAGGATTTAGGGATTGGTTCGAAACTTGAAGATTGAATATTGAAAAGATCTACAATCTAAAACCTGAAATCAAATTAGATCCAATCTATTTTGACAAGGTGCTCTACTTTCTTGAATTCAGGGTCTCCGGTGATGATTGATGCTTCAACCCTGAGGGCTGTAGCAACGGCAAAACAATCAGCATATGATATGGCATATTCGGCCTTGATTTCCGAAGCTGACAATATGATGTCCGATGAAGGAGGTACAACCTGGATGAATAATTCAAAGAACTGTTCTATATAATCTTTTGCAGATGCCAATCCAAGCCTTCTTATGGTCATATAATAGACTTCTCCCAGGTTTATCTCGCTCATAAAAGCCTTGAGATCTCCCTGGCGAGAGGAAATGAGGAATTTTTCAACCTTATCAGCGCCATCTTCATCCTGATAAAATTTCAGGATGGCGTAGGAGTCAAAAAGTATGTTTTTCATCAATCTTATTGTCTCGTTTTCGTTCTGCCAGAAGTTCTTTGGCCAGAGAGCGGCCCCCTTTGAGTATTCCCCTCATGGCCTTAATAGAATCCTCAGGAAGCGGGGTAATTTCAGCATGTTTGCCCACAATTCGAAACAGAACTTTTTTTCCGGGAGTAATACCAAGTTTTTTCCTGACCTCCTTAGGAATTACAATTTGTCCCTTGGACGATGTTTTTACTATAGGCATTTAAAATTTACCTCCATTAAAAAATCTAACAACATATTTTATGTATAACAGAAGAAAAATATTAAGTCAACCATTTAAAATATACAACTGCGGTTTAACATTTAGAAATGTCTGCAACTTGTTGAGATCTTAAAGAAATAAAATTTCTTATCTAAAATCGGTTAATCATTTCAATAATGAAAAAATATCGTTTTTCCGCATGATAAATTTCAAGGGTTGTGGGGCAAGGCCCTAATCGAGAAAAAGCCGCTTTATTCAAACGCGTCACTCAAGGTGCGAGAGGTGTTGGACCAAAGGATTGAAGATTGTTGATTTAAGGTTGTCGGAGTGAAGCGGAAATCCCAATTTATCGGGGATGATTGGGATTAAAGAAAAATCAATCTTAAACCCTAAATAAGCTGACAAATCCAAAAAAAGGATGATTTATGATTCTCGGGGAGAAATTCAAATCTCGATCATCGGTATTGGAAACCTACTCGTTGTACTTTGTAATCGCATGGACCATTATTGTCGGTGGTTTTTTACTGTTCGGTGTTTTTCAGATACGACATATTCAGCAGGAAATGGCCAGAAATGAGGCACGTGCGAATTTTAACAAGGATCAGGCATTGAGATTTTGATCCGCAACGCACGGCGGCGTGTATGTACCTGTTACGGTTGAAACGCCTCCAAATCCATATCTGAGCCATGTGAAAGAACGGGACATTAAAACGCCTGGCGGGAAGGCGCTCACATTGATGAATCCGGCATACATGCTGCGCCAGACCATGGAGAAATACGAAAGCCTTTATGGTGTTCGCGGTCACATCACAAGCCTTAAGTATTACAGACCGGAGACAGCGCCGGATGAATGGGAAAAATCAGCTCTTCAGGAATTTGAGAGAGGTGCCAAAGAGATATCTGAATTTACAGAAATGGATGGAAAGCTTTATTATCGGTACATGTCCACAATTACTGTAAAGAAGGGTTGTCTGAAGTGTCACGGACATCAGGAATACAAAGTGGGGGATGTCAGGGGAGGCGTCAGTGTTTCAGTACCAATGACACCCTATCTGATCAATCAGCAACGACAGACCATAACATTGGCCGTCTCGCTGGGTTTATTATGGTTACTGGGTTTTACCGGGCTTGTCTGGGCAAAGCGTGGGCTTAAAAACAGAGCCAGGGAACGCGATAGAGCAGAGACGGAACTTCAAAAATCCCATGATAGACTGGAACAACGGGTGGAAGAACGTACGACCGAATTGACACATGAAATAGAGGAGCGCAAGCAGGCTGAGGAAGTGTTGGAGAAAAGCGAGGCGTTCCTCGATGCGATGGGGCAAATGGCGAAGGTGGGCGGATGGGAAGTTGATGCAGAGACGCACGAGGTTCGCTGGACCGCGGAAACGTATCGCATCCACGAGATTCCGCAAGGGTCCAAACCAACCTTGGATGAGGCGATCAATTTCTTCCACCCTGAAGACCGGCCGGAACTGGAACGGGCCATCAAACGAGCGCTTGAGCATGGCGAGCCTTACGACATGGAAATCCGCTTCATCACAGCCAGGGGAAAGCACCTTTGGACGCACACCAACTGCAAGCCTCACGTTGTCGATGGCAGGACGGTCAAACTGACCGGAACCTTTCAGGACATCACCGAACAAAAGCGTAACGAAGAGGCGCTGAGGGAGAGTGAGGAAAGATACAGGAGAATATTTGAAAATATACAAGATATCTATTGCGAAGCAAGCATGGACGGAACTATTTTAGAAATCAGCCCCTCAATTGAGAACCTCTCCAAATATAAGAGGAAAGAATTAATCGGGAAATCACTTTATGATATTTATACCGACCCAAAAGAGCGGGAAGAATTATTAAGGGTAATTTTAGATAAAGGAAAAATTGTCAACTTTGAAGTTCATCTGACAGACAAAAATGGTTCCCAACATTCCGTTGAACTTAATACGACGTTGCACAGGGATCAAAAAGGAAACCCCAGAAAGCTTATCGGTTCCATGCGCGATATCTCGGAGCGGAAACGGCTTGAAGCCAGACTCCTGCAATCTGAAAAAATGGAGGCCGTTGGCACACTGGCTGGTGGCATTGCCCATGAATTTAACACCCTGATGACAACCGTTATGGGAAATGCTGATTTAGCGTTGATGTCAACAGGCAAGGATGATCCTTTGCGTGAGGGGCTGGAAGATATTAAATCCGCCGGGGAAAGAGCGGCTGATTTGACCCGGCAGATTCTGGCATTCAGCCGCAAGCAGATGAGGCAGCCGAAGATTCAGGATCTTAATGAAGTTTTGGTAAATTCGGAAAAGACGCTCAAGCGCCTGATTACAGGAAATGTTGAGTTGAAGACGATTTTCGAGTCTTCTCTACGGACCGTAAATATGGACACGACCCAGATTGAGCAGATGGTCGTCAATCTGGTCACCAACGCCAGAGACGCCATGCCAACTGGAGGCACGCTTACCATTGAGACCGCTAACGTTGATTTAGATGAGGACTTTTTTAAGGATCTTGCTGAAGAAGAACAGCCCGGATCTTATGTGATGCTTTCAGTAACCGATACCGGCAGCGGGATGGATGCAAAGACTCAGGAACATATGTTCGATCCTTTCTATACCACCGGGGAAGTCGGCAAGGGCGCAGGATTGGGCTTATCCATGGTGTATGGCATTGTCAAGCAAAATGAAGGCGCTATAAGAGTCGACAGTGAGATTGGGCGAGGCTCGACCTTCAAGATCTACCTGCCCATAGCGAAGGACGATCCTGAGGCAGAGAAGACAGACCTGACCCGTGAGGATGCACCCAAAGGTTCTGAAGAAATTGATACATAAAGTTTTTTTTAAACGAATTGAATATTGACGCCTGGTCATTAATGATTGAAATCGAATTGATGGTTAAGGGTGAAGATCTGAACGAAACAATTGCTGCTATACATGTGCCACGGATCACAAATATGAAGTTCAAGTATAATTATCCTATACTTGAATCCAGGCCACCCTGCCAATGTCAACAATACCTGATGTAAGTTTCACCTTCCTGAAAAGGGAAAAAACCTCAAACTTTGTTTGCATATCGGATCATCAAAAAAGTTTAATGAGATTCATTCTGCGATCTTTTCATCTTGTCGAGCACCCCAATATGTTGGGGTAGTCCCAGAGAATAAAATTTAACTGGCGGCTGGTTGTATCTGCTATGTATCTGAGAGATATTGAAAAAAAGGCAGGCCACAATATCTGGTGGTCGGCCTTTTCGTCTAAAAGCAGTATCCTGCTTGTGATATGGTCGATATACCTTCTACAAATCAAGCCGCTTAAAATTGCAAATTACTCCAACAAACCCCTAACGAACTCCGATTACATTTTACTGCTATAAAAAATGCACATATCATGTCCATAAAATTCATGTGATATCGTTTTTTAAGCAAGGCAAATCCATTTTACAGGATTTGTCCTTTTGATTTTTTGTGGATTTTAGGCTATACAGAGGAATAGTTTAGACTTCATCATCAATTACGACCTCAAGTATCGGATGGGCATAAAATGAAGAACCGGAAACCAACTTTTTTGTATGGACATGATTTAAAAAGGGAGTAGCAGTGTAAATATATACAAGAGGATTAGTGTCGATAATAATACTATTCATCGATTCTTCCACGAAGTTGATCAACCATATGGTCTATTTGCTGTTTCCTGCGTCGTCTACCGCGTCCAAGCCACTTCACGAACTTGTTCTCGCTACTGCTTTTTACAATAAGAGCCTTGTTATCTTCCGCAATTATATCGACCTCCGTACCAGGCAAGAAACCAAACTTATTTCTTATGTTCTGAGGTATGGTAATCTGACCCTTGCTCGTTATTCTTGGCATGTCCCTCTCCTTTAACAAGATGGTATTACATTTTGATAATTGTATTACTTGAAAAAGAAAATGTCAATCTCCATGTCACGATGGAAAGATGGGGACATGGCTGAATACGTGAAGTGTGCACCCGTTGGTGCGCCTCGAATTCGAACCAAAATCCGGCGTAATCTCGGGGGGGATTTATTATTTTCCAAGGCCCTAAAAACCTGAACTCAGGTCTCAATAGACCCGCCTCAAGTAAATCCTGTTCCTGCCGTGCAGGTGTAGCAGTGATCCGCTGTAGCAATGTGGCTGCCCGGTTCGGGAGGACCGGACATTTCAGAAACATGGATTTTTCGTCTTCCCATGAAAAGGCCCCTGGCAAGATTAAAATCACAATCGTAAAGAAATCCGTCCCAGGAAACAGAGACCATGGTGCGGCACATCAC
>JAUWLP010000056.1 GCA_030613575.1 Desulfobacteraceae bacterium | reverse complement strand
GCTCTGTTTCAGCAACCTTATTGTTGTCACCCCGTTCAAAATGGAACCCATATTCCGGTTCAATATCCTGGATGGCCTGTGGATACCTGTTGGCCATCACGTCCATCATTTTCGCCTGCCTTGCCAAAAAGGCTTCTATATCTTCACCATCCGAACAAAAAAGGGTGTTGAATATAGCGGCAATCGCGCTTTCCATTTCCATCTTTCCTGAAATATTTATCGCTTTCATGCTGCCGCTAATACCCTTACCCATAAGGTCAAGGTTAAAACTCAAAAGTTCCATATAAGATTGAACAGTCTCCAAGGGTGTATTACTCCAAAGTCTCTGTTTTTCCACATCATTGAAATAGCTTGTAGCAATTAGATAGGGCATCATAAAATCATTTGCGTACTTGGACATAGCGCTCAGGTAATTTTGTGAGGCACTAATGAGGTGAGAGAATGCAGAAACATTTTTGCGAAATATATTGTTAAGAAAATCGGGATCATTCGGGCTATTCTTCACCTTAACCATATTTGCTTACCCCCATAACTCAAGAAATTATGTGGCTCATAGCCATACCCCGGAGTTCCTGTGGGCTTAGGCCATGAGCCACACATAATTTTTGGCGTTATTTACTAAAACCGGTAAAACATTTTTCTACATTTTTATAATTTTGGTCAACTATTTTTTTGAAATCCTCACAACCTTTTTTATAGCCCTTCATCCACTCATTTATGACCTTTTTCCCTTCCTCGGGCATCCATGTTGCTTGATCTAAAAGAGAGCTTGTCATTTTTTCGTTCTGTTCCCGAAACATCTCGATTGTGTTGTAACTGTTGTCAAAGGCAGTTTTGTTGAATTGAGTCATCTGCTTAAAAATTTGAAATTGCTCCATTGCGTTATCTCCTTTCCTTACTTTTTAGTTTTTATCCCCTTGTCGAATGCGACAAAAAAATCTTCCACTCTTTTAAAGTTTTCATCCACGCCCTTCTTGAAATCCTCACGCCCTTTTTTGTAAGCCTTCAGCCAGTCATTGATCGCCGTTCTTCCTTCTTCGGGCATCCATGTTGCCTGATCCAGGAGTGTACTGGACATACTTGCGGCCTGCTCCTGAAGCAAAACCATGGCATTGAAGGTGTTGTCAAACGTTGTTTTCTGAAAATCGATCATTTGCTTTGCAATCTTTGATGAATCCATGTTAATAATTCCTCCTGTTAAAATTTTTTTTGGCTTCTTACGCCGTTGATGTCCATATAGTAATCTTCTATTTTTATTTGTCAAGAAATAATTGTTGCATCGCAACAATGTTTTTACTTAATTTGGATTTATTTAAGCATAAGCTAATAACTATCTCAAATTAATTGTAATATTGGCAGATATGTTAAAATTAAAATGTAAAACAATATTTGGAAACCAGTTTATATGTTGCAATACAGCATAAATTAGTTTCTTAGTTGTGAATTTTGTGCTTTTTGTGGCAAAACTTTTTTTTCTCGCCATAAAGGCACCAAGACACTAAGAAAGAATAACAAAATAAAATCCTTCGTGTCTGGTGCCTTGGTGGCAAATATTTCTTGGTTCCGGCCCGTCCGCCTTACTCCGCTTGGCAGGAGGGCGGGCTTGTCCGGGTTGGGTTTGTGAAATTTATTTTCAGAAAAAGGAAAAACGGATGCCTGATAAAGTAAAACTAAAAAAATATGCCAACAGACGATTGTACGACATGGAAAAAAGCGCCTATGTGACGCTCAATCAGGTGGCGGATCTAATCAGACAGGGCCGTCAGGTGGAAGTAATTGATTCAAAAAGCAAAGAGGACGTCACCGCCTCTATTCTCAGCCAAATTATTCTGGAAGAAGCAAAAAACAAAAACATTCTTTTGCCGGTACCGGTTCTTCACCTGATCATTCAATACGGAGATAATGTACTGGGAGAGTTTTTTGAGAAATACCTTCAGCAAATGATTCAAACATACCTTGCCCATAAACATGCTGTTGACGATCAGTTCAACAAATGGCTCGAAATGGGGATGGATTTTTCAAAAATAACCCAAAAAACCATGGCCGGTATTACCCCTTTCAAATCCTTTTTCGATCAGTTTTCTTCTTTATCAGGCAAACAGGAGCAAAAAAAATAGCTGCACTATCAAGTTACACATGACACATCATGGAGGCTGCAAATGCCCGGCATAAGAGAGTTGACAACGCTCATGCAGGAACTTCAAGACCAGCTTGCGGTCTGCATGCGGTGTGGAATGTGCCAGGCAGTCTGTCCGCTTTTTGCGGAAACCGGTCTTGAATCCGATGTAGCCCGCGGGAAACTGGCACTATTAGACGGGCTTGTGCAGGAAATGTTTAAGAACCCTAAAGGTGTATACGAACGTCTTAACAAGTGCCTTCTGTGCGGATCATGTGCCGCAAATTGCCCCAGCGGCGTGAACGTTATGGAAATTTTCATAAAAGCTCGCGCCATTCTCACCGGTTTCATGGGCCTTTCACATGTAAAAAAAGTGATTTTGAGAGGGGTGCTGTCCCAACCCGACATATTTGACAGAATGGTGGAGTGGGGTTCGAAATTCCAGAAAATTTTCACGCAGCCGGCGAGCGAACTTATCGGCACGTCCCGCGCCCGGTTCGTTTCACCTTTACTGGGGAATCGGCATTTCAAGCGACTTGCCCCGGTACCGTTTCACCATATGATTCCATCTTTAAATACAGACCGGGGCCACTCCGGCATAAAGGTGGCCTTTTACGCAGGATGTCTTATCGATAAAATTTTCCCCCACGTGGCCCGGGATGTTATCGATGTATTAAATCATCATGGTGTCGGGATTTTTATGCCGGAAGGACAGGGCTGCTGCGGAATCCCGGCAATATCTTCAGGAGACACTGTGACCTTCAACAGTCTTGTGCGTCATAACCTTGAAATATTCGATGCCGAAAAATTTGACTACCTGGTTACCTCGTGTGCTACCTGCACGTCGACGATTAAGGAAATCTGGCCTATGATGGCTGATAAAGATTCCGGTTATGTTAGAACCAGGGTCGAAAAAATTGCTCAAAAAACCCTTGATATCAATCAGTTCCTGGTATCAAAGACAGGGCTGGAAAATGTTAAATTTGATGATCATGTAGATCCCGTTAACGTAACCTATCATGATCCGTGCCATCTTAAAAAATCGTTGGGGGTGTTTGCCGAACCCAGATCTCTCATCAAAGCCAATCCTGGATACCGGCTTCAAGAAATGCCTGAATCGGACCGTTGTTGCGGACTGGGGGGGAGTTTTAACCTTCAGTATTACGAACTTTCTGCAAATATTGGAAAGTTGAAAATGAGTAATATTAAAGCATCCGGATGCCAAGTTGTCGCAACCGGTTGTCCGGCCTGTATGCTTCAAATTTCTGATATGCTGTCAAAATCCGGTGATAAAGTAATTGTTAAACATCCAATAGAAATCTATAAGGAGTTTATAAAAAATTTGTAACACTTCAACTTAAACCAATCATACCCAAAAGTTTTTTAAGATTAGGCCATCAAAGATTCATGTCATCAGGGACAAATTCCTCAATACTTTTACTCCTATCAATAAATGCCTCCATATTAGTCTTCGCAGTTTCATAAGCAGACATTACCAACGCAAATTTATTAATGATCGGGTCATCATCTCCAAGTTGGTTACTGATGTCGTTCAGTATTTTTTCTCCTTCCTTGAAATGTTGCTTTATCTTGACAAAAAATTCTTTTCGTTTTTCATGTTTTTTACGTTCTTTGTCAATGATTGGCAATAACCTTTGAATGGAGTACTCAACCAGCGCATCTCTGGGGGCATTGAAGAGCTTGGAAATCTCGTCAAGTGAAGACAGAGACCTTCTACTAATCACGAACGTTTTTTGGATACGGTTCCGTTTCTTCAATTGTTTATTTTTAATTTCACGGGCTATCAATTCTAAATTTTGAATATCCTCGGCCAAATGATCAAAAAGAGATTTTTGTTTGATACCCAATTGAGCAGCCACGATGCTTATGGCATCTATGCATCCTCCTGTCAGCCTGAAAGTAGCTCGCACGGATTGCTTCCCTTTTAAAGTTGATGCCAAGGGTAAGGAAAATCCCGTTGTCGATTTTTTTTTATCGTCATTTCTCATGGTATTAACCTCCAGAATATATTCATTACTCTATTATATATAAATTAATTAGTAATTCAAGAAAAAAATTGGTCATAAATCTTGACAACTGTGTTTTTTATATTATTTTTTAATTTAAGAAATTTCTTTAGATCCCAAATAACAAATAAGATCAATTAACTCAATGTGTTATCTAAACGCTTAAACTATTAGAGAAAGGAGGATGTCATCATGTTATACAGAAGGTTGTTTGATATTCCGACTTGGGGATTCAGGAGACCGTCTAATGAACTGAATCGTATTCAGAAGCAGATGGACGAGTTGTATGATGCCTTATCCGGAAGAGCTCTTCCAATGCCTTCGGCAGGTGTATTTCCTTTGACCAATGTAACTGAAGACAATAACAATTATTATGTTCGATCTGAGTTGCCGGGTATAAAGTCAAACGAACTGGATATCCAGGTTACATCAAATGGTATTAATATCGCTGGCCAAAGAAAAATACCGGAGGAAGATAATAACGTTAGATACCATAGGCGGGAAAGAGAAGCGGGGAAATTTTCCAGATCGATCAATCTGCCCGGTGATATTGACGTAAATAAGATTGATGCCAAATTATTTTTTATACTACAACATCTTGTAAAAATCCATTTTCCCGGTTTTAGCCTCTACTGCGCGATAGTGTCCTTTTAATATGAAAAACTGAGGCTTAATACTCACATTTTGCATGCTATTCACATCTTTTTGCACCTTGACACATGGCGTTCATTTGTCTATATTTTCTGTTTTGATTCCGGATATCATCAAACAGTTTAGTGAAAAATAACCATTTAACAACTAAACCATTTGACTACTTAACGAGACTTGGGGTTAGGATTCTTTTCTTATGCCATATAAAAACATACAGGAATTTATCAAGAAACTCGAATCTGAAGGTGAACTCAAAAGGATTTCCGCAGAAGTGGATTCTGTACTGGAAGTGACTGAAATGGCAGACAGGATGAGCAAAACCCACGGTCCGGCTCTGCTTTTTGAGAACATTAGAGGATCAACATTTCCGCTTCTTATCAATGCCTTTGGAAGCTTTCGACGCATGAAAATGGCGCTAGGGTGCGACTCCTTCGACGATATTGGCTGTCGCATAGAAGCATTAATTAAAATCAGGCCTCCCGGCAGTTTTACTCAAAAAATAAAAATGCTTTTTGACCTGAAAGAGCTGGCGAGTATCTCCCCCAAAAAAGTGAAACATGCCCCTTGCCAGCAGCAGGTCTACGGTCAGGAAGGGCCATTGCTCGACATGCTCCCCATTCTAACCTGCTGGCCTCAAGACGGCGGGCCTTTTATTACCCTTCCCATTGTCATTACAAAAGATCCTGATACCGGGATTCAGAATATGGGCATGTATCGCATGCACAAATACGACAATGCTACAACCGGTATGCACTGGCAGTACAATAAGGACGGCAGCCGCCACTTTGACAAATATAAATCCCGTGGAGAGCGTATGGAGGTGGCTATCGCCCTCGGCGGATCACCTTTGGTTACCTATGCGGCAACGGCGCCCCTGCCACCTGATATCGACGAACTTTTGCTTGCAGGTTTTATCGGTTCACGTTCCATCAAAATAACCAGGGCAAAGACTATTGATATATTTGTGCCCGCCGAATCCGATTTTATAATTGAAGGATATGTAGATCCCAATGAAGAACGGATTGAAGGCCCCTTTGGGGATCATACCGGGTTTTACTCTTCTGCAGAGCTTTATCCGGTATTTCATGTCACCTGTATTACCTGCAGGAATGACGCTGTTTATCCTGCAACAATTGTAGGAAAACCACCCATGGAAGACTGTTATATGGCAAAGGCAACGGAAAAAATTTTTCTGCCAATATTAAAAATGCTCATTCCGGAAATTGTGGATATGGAGCTTCCCATGGAAGGTGTGTTTCATAACTGCGCACTTGTATCAATCGATAAAAAGTTTCCGGGACAGGCTAAAAAAGTTATTAACGCAATCTGGGGACTTGGCCAGATGGCTTCAACCAAGTATGTCGCGATATTTGATAAAGATATCGACCTTCGTGATTCAAGAACCGTGATCTGGAAACTCCTTAATAACGTGGACCCAAAAAGAGATCTGCTTTTATCGGAAGGCCCTCTGGATGCGCTGGACCATTCGGCGCCGTATCCTAATTTTGGCGGGAAAATGGGTATAGACGCCACAAGAAAAACCCGTGAAGAAGGAATGGGGCGGGATTGGCCTGATGAGATTAAAATGTCTGAAGAAATAATCGAAAAAGTCAGCCGCCGGTGGAAAGAATATGGATTTTAAAAAATTCTCGAAACTTATTATGATAGAGCAAACCCTTTTTGCACTGCCTTTTGCACTATTGGGTGTGCTTTTTGCCGGCGGCGGAACGTTTATTACCTGGTTCTGGGTGATTGTTGCCCTGTCTGCAGCCAGAACAGCCGGCATGTCATTTAACAGAGTGATCGATGCTGAAATCGATGCAAAAAATCCGCGCACCAGCGACCGGCCGGTTCCAAAAGGAGAGATTCAGCCTGTGGTGGTATGGATAACGGCGGGTATTTCCTCGCTTTTACTTATCGGCGCTTCATTCATGCTGAACAGGCTCTGTTTTTATCTGTCTTTTCCGGCAGTTTTAATGCTGTTTACCTATTCTTATCTTAAACGTTTCAGCGCCTCTTCCCATTTCTATCTCGGCCTGGTTGAAGCGGCCGCGCCCATGGGAGGGTATATTGCAGTTACCGGTGAATTTACTCTTGTCCCTTTTGTGCTGGGACTTGTTATCATGACCTGGATAGCCGGGCTTGACATCGTTTATGCTATTCAGGACGTGGAATTTGATGTCAAAGAAAATCTTCACTCCATGCCGGTTCGTCTTGGAAAGAAACGGGCTCTTGTCATGTCCGCAGCATGCTATTTGGTCTCTATTAGCGCCATGATATATGCAGGCCTCTTAACCCATAAGAACGTCCCATACTGGACAGCGGTTGTACTTGTCGGAATAATATTTTTTTACCAGCAGAGACTGGCAAGGAGTAAAAATATAACTTTGGCCATCAGGAATTTTTTTAAAGCCAATATATACATATCCCCCATACTCTTTTTCGGAACCCTCACGGATGTTTTTATAGGAAAAATTTTATGATAGTTGTTGCAATTTCAGGAGCAAGCGGCCCGATAATGGGAGTTCGTCTTATTGAAGAACTCCTTAATTCAGGAAAAAAGGTTGCCGCAATCGTTTCACAGCCGGCCCGCCAAATCATAGAATACGAAATCTTACGGGAAAAAGCCTCCTTTTCATCCTTGAAGGAACTGCTTGTAAAACGGGGTCTTTCAAGCAACTATGATCTTTTGAGCGAATTCAAAAATGATGATTTTTTTGCTCCTGTTGCAAGCGGTTCCACAAGATTCGAAGCGGTGGTTGTTATCCCCTGTTCAATGAAAACCCTTTCTGCAATTGTCCACGGATATGCAGACACACTGATTACGAGAACATGTGATGTGGCATTAAAGGAGAAGCGCAGGTGCATAATTGTGCCCAGGGAAACACCGCTCAGTGTTATCCACACCGCAAATATTCATAAGGCCGCTCTGGCAGGGGTTGAGATAGTTCCGCCGGTTCCGGGGTTCTATACCAGACCCGAATCGGTTGATGATGTGGTTAACTTTGTTGTCGGCAAGGTGTTGAACCTCCTGGACAGGGAGCATGATCTGTTTGAAAGCTGGGGGAAGAAGGAAATATAAAATGGCGCTTCCGGATAACATACAAAATAGAAAACTCCGCGGCATAGCTGAAAAGGTCTGCAACAAAATACCGGTGGGCAGAGAAGATGCCCTCTACATGCTCACTACGGATGACATCCTGGATCTTGGCACTATTGCTCATTATATCAGGACAAGATTGCATGGAGACATTGCATATTACGGTGTTAACATGAATCTTAACTATACCAATATATGTGAACTGCGATGTCCGTTATGTGCATATTCCTGTGATGAAGATGATGAAAAAGCGTTTCTACTTTCTCCTGATGAGATTGAGCAAAGGATAAAAAATGCTGTTTCCATAGGGATTGACGAAGTTCACATTGTGGGCGGGCTTCATCCCCATCTCACCATCAATTATTTCGAGCAGTTATTGAGACTTATAAAAGAGATAAAACCTGATATGCATATTGTTGCATTTACCGCGGTTGAATACGATTATTTTGCGAAAAAAAACGAAATTCCTATAAAAGAAGTGTTCAGACGCCTTATTGATGCGGGAGTCGAGGCCCTCCCCGGAGGCGGGGCTGAAATCTTTTCTCCTCGTGTTCGTGATATCATAGCGCCAAAAAAAATATCGGGATCCAAATGGCTTTCCGTCATGCGGACAGCCCACAAAATGGGTCTTAAGACAAATGCAACCATGCTTTATAATCATATCGAGAATGCCGAAGATGTTGTTGATCATCTTTCGCAGATCCGTGATCTTCAGGATGAGACCGGCGGTTTTAAAACTTTTGTGCCTTTACAGTTCCACAGTGAGAATACAAAGCTGGAGGTCAAGCACACGACCACAGGTTACGATGACATCCGGATCTATGCGACCAGCAGAATTTTTCTCCACAATGTGCCCCATTTAAAGGCATTGTGGATGTATCTGGGTGATAAAATGGCCCAGATACTTCTCAGGTTCGGGGTTGATGACATCGGCGCAACGTATCATGATGAAAAAGTTGTTCATGCTGCCGGTGCTCAAACACCCGATTTTGGGTCAGAGGCTTTTTTAAAAAGACTGATTCATGAGGCTCAACTCATACCTGAACGGACAACAGCAAGTTACCGCAGTCTATCGGCCGGCCTGGAAAAGGAGTTTGTATGAGGCTTGGCTACATCGACTATCTTAACTGCTATCCTTTTTATTTCAGAATGTTTGAAAAAAAACCTGTGCAAGAGATCAGCATCTATCCGGGTTATCCATGCATGCTCAATAAAATGATGGCTGACCGGCAACTCGACATGAGCCCCATTTCCTCCGCAACTTGTGCGGAAATTGCCGATGATGTGCTGGTCCTTCCGCAATTTTGCTTGAGTTCGGCAGGGTATGTCGGATCGGTCATTCTGGTAAGTAAAATCCCCATTGAAGATCTGAACCGCAAGAAAGTGGGTATTACCAGTGCGTCACATACTTCTGCAGTCCTGCTGAAAATTCTGCTTAAAAACTACTACGATTCAGAGCCAGTATACATGCCGACTGATCCAATACCAAAGCTTAAAGATATGGATGCCGCTCTTGTTATCGGCAATGATGCAATGGCAATAACCTCTGAGCCAATAGCTTATATTTATGACCTCGGCGACCTGTGGCTTCGAAAGACCGGTTTCCCTGTGGTATTTGCCGTGTTTGCGGTCAGGGAAAGAGTTGTTGAAAAATATAAGCTCCAAATAAAATCTGTTGTTTCTTCATATCACAGCTCATTGCGCTGCCTTGAAGAAGAAAGAAAAAATGTGGTTTCACGAGCAAAAGCAAAGTATCCGGATATTATTTATGATATAAACGGTTATTTTGATCTTTTACAGTTTCAATTTGATGATGATTTAAAAAAAGCCTTGATGTTTTATTATGCAGTTGCAGGAGAGATGGGGCTGATTAAAAAGGTGACAAATTTAAGATATTTGACTTTTGATTAGTTCCTTAGTTGTAAATTTTGTGCTTTTTGTGGCAAAACTTTTTTCATTGCTATATTTCTTGGTACCGGCTTGTCCGGGTTAGGTATGGAAAATAAAAACGGAAACAACGAACTTTATCATAAGATATATCGGGGAGACAGAATAACCCCTGAAGAAGCTCTGGACCTTTTTTCCTGGGATATAATTGACCTGGGAAAAGCCGCAGATATGAGGAGAAGATCAGTCTATCCCAAAGAAGAGGTCGGGTTCATCATAGATCGGATTGTCAATTTCACCAATATTTGTGAGGCGGCATGTGCTTTCTGTGCATTTCACGCCCGGGCAAATCTTATTCCATCTTATGAACTGACAATGGACGATATTTTCCGGAAAGTTGAAGAACTTATTGCTGCAGGAGGCACACAAGTTATGCTTCAGGGCGGACTTCACCCTGACTACACTCCGGACAAATATATTGATATGGTAAAAACGGTAAAAAAACGTTTCCCGAAAATTTACCTTCACTCCTTTTCTCCCGCAGAAATTGTACACATTTCACGCAAAAGCTCGCTGCCGATAGATGGTGTTGTAAAAACATTAAAAGAAGCCGGCCTCGATTCCGTCCCGGGCGCGTCAGACCTGCTGGTTGACAGAATACGCGCAAAGGTAAGTCCAAAAAAAATCACGGTTAATGAATGGCGGGAGGTAATATACTCTCTTTACCGAAATGAAATGAAGTCATCGGCAACCATGACTTACGGAATGGGAGAGACCGATGAAGAGAAGATAGAACATCTTAAAGTAATACGCGATGTTCAGGATGGCACGGGGATTTTACGGGCCTTTATTCCCTGGTCTTTTTCACCTGCAAGGACACGCATGGAAGACATTCTCCCGGCAACAGGTGTCGACTATCTTAAGATGGTTGCAATAGCCAGGATATTCCTGGACAATATTACCTATATTCAAGCCGGATGGCTTACCGAAGGTCTGAAGCTTGCCCAGATTGCACTGACAATGGGGGCAAACGACATGGGCGGGGTGCTCATGGAAGAAGTTGTGGTAAAGGCAACAGGAATAAAAACCAGTACCAACCATAAAGAACTTGTAGATATAATTAAAAACGCCGGCAAGATTCCTGTGCAGAGGGACTCTCAATATCGAATGATAAGGAATTTCGGATGAACACCAACTTTTCCTATGAAATTGATAATGATAATCCTGAAGAAAAAAAGCGTTTTATCAAGAAGCTGTTCGACTCCATTGCCCCGACTTACGATTTGCTCAACCATATTCTGTCCATGGGTACGGACATGGTGTGGCGCAGGAACATTTTTCGTTATATAAAAGATGTTCGAGATAACATGGCTATAGATCTTTGTTGCGGAACCGGCGATCTTTCGCTCCTCTTGCATCAAAAAGGCGCAAAAGTTGTTTCCCTCGACTTTTCCATGAACATGCTGCAAAAAGGTATTAAAAAGAAAGCCTTGAAAGGATATCCGGTAGTCGCTGACGCCAGTCTCATACCTTTTAGGGAAAACAGTTTCGCTGCCGCCACAATCGCTTTCGGGATTCGTAACATTCCTGATATAGACATTTTTATCAAAGATTTATTTCGGGTATTAATGCCCGGCGGACAACTGGCAATCCTTGAACTTGTAAGGCCTGTAAATAAAATTATAGAAAAACTTTATTCATTTTATCTTTGCAACTTACTCCCTTGCATCGGCGGTGTTATATCCGGCCGGAAATCGGCCTATAGATATCTGTCCAGTACAATTGCAACGTTTGTTGACCCAAAAGACCTTCAGGCATTGCTTGAAAAATTCGGTTTCACCGAGGTCTCCCATTATCCGCAGACATTTAGCATTGCAACAATTATCATCTGCCGGAAGGAACTTTCATGACAACACTCGATCTTGCTTTTTCAACATGCCCCAATGATACATTTATATTTCATGCCATGCTTCACGACTGCATTGATACGGTCAATTTGCGTTTTATTCCACATATGCATGATGTTGAAGCACTAAATAAAAAAGCTTTTTCTAAAACATTTCATATTTCAAAGCTCTCCTTTTATGCCTATCTTAAACTAAGACAAAGCTATGAAATCCTTGATTCAGGCTCAGCACTCGGATATGGTTGCGGGCCACTTCTTGTGGGAAAATCTTCTGATCTTTTATTGCCTGAAGCAAAAGTCGCCGTGCCGGGTGAATACACAACTGCATATCTTTTGTTGAAGCTGTGGAATCCTGAAATACGCAATATTGAAGTAACCCGGTTTGATAATATACTTGAAGGGGTGCAAATCGGAAGATACGATGCCGGACTGATAATTCATGAAGGCCGGTTCATATATCCGGAATATGGCTGTGTCAAAATAATCGACCTTGGTAAGTGGTGGGAAGACGAAACAGGACTTCCGATCCCATTGGGGTGTATTGCTGTGAGCAAAGACCGCCCGGCCATCGACCTGAAAGATGATATTGAATCCATTCTTCGAAATTCGGTTCAATATGCTTTAAAAAACAAAAATGCATCCAGGGAATTTGTAAAATTGCATGCGCAGGAACTGGATGATCAGGTTATTGACGGACATATAGACCTGTATGTCAACAATTTTACCATATCGCTGGGAGATAGCGGGAGAAAAGCAATACAGACCCTTGAGGAGATGGCACGGTGGAAAAAGATACTGTAACGGCAATCGTCATGGCCACCATGCTTGAGGCAAAGCCTTTTGTCCTGGGTATGTCCTTAAAGCAGAGCCAAAAAAAACCTTTTCCTTTATTTCAAAATGATAATATTCTTTTGATCATTTCAGGTATCGGCAAAGCAAACGCAGCCATGGCGACCATATACTCTTGTTATAAGTTCAACCCAGCCTGCATTTGTAATCTCGGGGCGGCAGGTGCAACAGATTTTTCACATCCTCTGGGAGAGATTTTTCACATAAACAAAATTATTGAATATGACAGACCTGAATTAACCACAGGAAGGCCGTGCATTCATAAACCTGATATTTTAAATGGGTTTCAAACTGCAAAGCTTTCCACAAGCGACATGACTGTTCTTGACCCTGATGAACGCAAAGAGATTTCCATTAATGCGGATTTGATTGACATGGAAGGTGCTTCAGTTGCTCAGGCGTGCAGGAAGTTTAATACAAAATGTTTTATTTTCAAATTTGTCAGCGACACACCGGATCATGCAAGGGATGAAGATATTGTGAGGAATATCAGATTGCATCGCACACGCTTTTACGAGTTTTTTATCCGTTTTGTTATGCCGGTTCTTTAAATTTAAATAGGACACAGATTTTCGCAGATATACACAGATAATATTGTTATTTTGCAATTTAAGAATTTTGATAATCTGTGTTCATCTGTGTCCAAAAAAGGAAATTCCTATACTATAAATTTAAGTTAGGTTGCTTATAGAGAGACCTTTGAAAAAACACTTATAACCCATACCAAGGAGGAATTATTGATGAATAAGCTGCAATGGGATAGTTCACCCGAGATGCAAATTGATACAAACAAAAAGTATATGGCGGAAATTGAGACCAACAAGGGCATTATTGAATTAGAACTCTATCCTAACCATGCACCCAAAACGGTCAACAACTTCGTATTCTTGGCCAGAGAGGGATTTTACGATGGCATATCGTTCCACCGGGTGATCAGCAATTTCATGATCCAGGGTGGAGATCCGACAGGTACGGGTGGCGGTGGTCCCGGCTACAGTTTTGAAGACGAAGTAAAGGATAATCCACTGACACACGAAAGAGGAGTAATCTCCATGGCGAACGCCGGGCCAAACACAAACGGGAGTCAATTCTTCATCACACATTCACCACAGCCGCACTTGAACGGGAAACACACAGTATTTGGAAAGGTAGTTAGCAACCAGAATGTCGTTGATTCAATTCGGCGGGGTGATAAAATTGAACAAGTAAAAATGAGCGAGGTTTAGATATCGCGGAGCAGGCTTGACCCGACACTTTGTGAATTATACAAAGACAATACGGTTTAGAAACGATGCCGCCAGATTACCTAAATGAAATAGATCAATACAATGTCCGTCAAACATGTCCTAAGCCCGGCAGATGTGCTCTTTTAGTAATCGATATGCAACAATACTTCCTCTCTATTGCAACACCTATATTGGGAAACGTTCTATCTATTATCGAAGCTTGTCGATCAAAAGGTATCAGGATAATTTTTACCAGGGACTACCGAGTTTTTTTTGTTTCGGATGCCACAGCAACTGTGAATGACGAACTACACGTAGCATCTTTAAAGAATCTTGCGTTTGGTTTTGCACATATTGTATCGACGGAACAGTTGTGTCGTTATTTATCTAAAGGGGATTACAGATAAAATACACCGCAATTTTTTAATCATTGGGTTATAAGGTTGTCCATGTCCCTAATCAAGCAACCCGGTTTAAAGGGGAATTCACTGCTTGGCCAATGTGCTTAAATAGTTTCTGATACAATTTTCTTGTAAGCGCATTTTACGTTCGTGCATAGCGTCGTGGCAGTCTTGGGAGGCACCCTCTTGCCCTATCCAGAAAGTTGAGGTAATGGATGACAAACTGCCAGAGATGCGAAAAAAAGTTTCCCTTTTTCACAATTAGGGATTTAAGACATCCCAGTCCATTTAAAGAAGGGTACTTGTGTAAGGAGTGCTATCAGCCTTATCGTCTTGTTCTAGAAAAATACTCGGCGAACTTGAAAAAAACAGAAACGAACCCAAAGGCAGCTGCATGGGTTGCTCTCTGCTGCCTGTTGGCTGCACAACGAGTTAATCTCGTGCGTACAATAACAGCCGCAATTATAGGGCTCACCGAGACGAAGAACAGCTGGGAGATGTGCAGGCGAAGGGCAATGGAACTTACGACAAAGGCGATGACGACGCTTTCTTCTGATTCTGAAGGCCAAGCTTTTATGAAGAAGCTTCTCACTATGATTGAAGAGATTGCGGAGTCTCCACATCGGGAAATACCGATACAGCTATATGCAAGTGTAATGGGTGACTCTATAAATACTATTGAATACGAAGCTATTGTGCGAAGCGGAATCTCAATTGATGAACTAAACAACTTTGTTGCGTCGTTGCCAGGCCACCAATGGCTATTGTCCCATTAAGCCTCGACAGCTGAAAAACATGTAGAAAAGTTCAAGCATTATGTTAGTTTTAAAATGTGCCGCATGTAAAAAGAAACTCTGGAAATATGACAAAATTGGACAGGGTGAAGTTTTAAGATGTCACAAAGATCGAATCATAAAAATATATGCATTCACAAAGAAAAATAGCAAAATAAAATGCC
>JAUWLP010000156.1 GCA_030613575.1 Desulfobacteraceae bacterium | reverse complement strand
TTCGGTTCATTCTTTTGGTCTGGATGTATTTCAAAAGAATTGCGCCATCAAAAAACTATCGCGTATGCTGACATTTACCGGTGAATATGGGAATAGAATGGCGCCTCATGGGAGTAATTTACTAAAACCCAAATCGGAGGTATTTCATGACAACGATAATCGGTATCATAACAAAAAAGCTTAAGGACAGAGGATTGGTCCCCGTGGAAATAAACCGGCTTATAAAGGATGTGTCCAATGTAATTAGCAGTGGTAAGTATTGTACACCGGTTTTCGTTAAGCAGAATTTGCAGCGTCTGGGATGGGAAGGTTATGTTTTAGATAATAATATGCTGGAACTTATCTTTCTATTTCTTAATGATCGGAAATTGTATCGAAAAGATTCGTAATTTTGATAGGTTGTAGAAATGAAGAACGTCGGCGAATTCAAATTCATTGAAAAATTCTTCTTCGTGCATCAGCATGGCTTCAGCCAGACGTCTATCCTCATCATTCAGGCCGTTTAAATCGTTGTTTTTTGCCTTTTCCCAGAGATAATGAAAATGCCTTCCGGTTATCAGACCTGAACAGTTTATATGCTTGGTCATGCATAGTTTTCCCCCTGTTTAATAAGATCTGAGAACGATCGAATTTTTGCCATATAACCTTTCATTGCAAAATTAAGATATCCTGTCAACACAATGGTCAATGTGAATAAACTGGCATGCTGTTGCTGACATATGCTGTTATTGACACCATGCGCCTGCGCCTGATAGCTTATTCTTTGCTACAGATTCATTCGAAGAGCTTTTATCTTATGTGTTAATATTAGTTTGAAAAAGGAAACTTAAAAAAATGAAAAAATCCAAAATAGCGCTAAAACCTTATCTGGATACAATTGCTGGCTATTGCGATACTCTTTCAAATGAAGAGCTAACAGATATTATTATCCGTCTTGCAAAGGATGTCTCGACATCGGGCAGAATCCAATTTCTGGAAAAAATCGAATCGTGTCTTCCGGGTCGAAGAGGGGTAATAGCGCCTGAAGCAGATCCGGTTGAACAGATCCTTAACGATACGGCGATCATTAAAGGATTAAAACAGAATAAAGATACCAAAGGCAGGACAGACGAATATCTTAAATGGGCTGAAAAAATCGGAAAAAGCCGGATCGAGCATATTGTCTCCAACAAGCACCGGCGTGCCTATGAAAGGGCCGCGCAGGTGCTGGGTTCTCTTGCCGAGGCTTATGCTGCAATGGGACAAAAAAGCAAGGCTGTAAAAATACTGCATAAATACTATAATGAAGAATATAACAGGTTCAGCGCATTTCGCAGGGAGGTAAAAGCCGTTGTTACGAATTCGGAACTATTGAGAAATACCGGCTTTATATAGAGATAAGCGTCCACAGGTTCGGGGTTTACCGTTCAAAGTTATGAAATCACCATTTTTTATGTATTGCTGATCCAATGCCATGTAAAGCTCACTCTGGAATTCAATACAAGACCGTTTTGCATACTGAAGAAAACCAAGAAACTCCGGGTTTGACTCCAAATCGAATCCTTCAGTAATTATGCATGTTGGAACCATAAGGTATTTAGCTTTATGGCAAGATCAAACATCTTTTGACAAGTTTGATTTTTCGGGATACTCTCAACCACAGGTTGATGCCAACATGGGATAATATTCTCTTGTCAAAGGGTTTAGCCTATAATCTCAATAAGATATCTCAAGCGCACATGGTATTAAAAATCGATATGGTTTGACTTCAACTTTATAGAAACTTGAAAACCTGGGAGCCTCCCCCTCCCTATCTCTTCCGTATACAACGCGCGGCGTCGGGATAGCCGAGTTCCCCGGTCAGCCGGGCGGCCGCGGGCCGGCAATTTCCCTTGACATGACACCCCAAATTGATAAAATTACCAACAGAAATGAACATGTGAAGGTAAATTTATCATGAAGCCCCAAAATACGAAAAACCGTGGTTCCCGGTTCGACAGAGCAGTCGGGATCTTCAAGAAGCATGGCGGAATCCTTCGCACGGCGCAGGCACTTCGGGCAGGCATTCATCCCGGAACGCTCTATGCCATGAGGGACTCAGGGGCGCTGGAAGCGATAAGCCGCGGCGTGTATCGTCTTGCAAACAGCCCGCCCCTGGGCAACCCAGATCTAGTGACCGTTGCAACCCGGGTTCCGGGCGGTGTGATCTGCCTCATTTCCGCGCTGGCCTTTTACGACCTCACCACCCAGATACCCCACGAGGTGCATGTGGCGTTGCCGCGCGGCGCGGAAGAACCCCGCCTGGATCATCCGCCGATCAAGACTTACCGCTTTACCGGCGAGGCGTTTACGGAGGGCGTGGAGGCGCATAAACTCGACGGTGTAAGTGTGCGCATTTACAGCCCGGAAAAGACGCTCGCCGACTGCTTCAAGTTCCGTAACCAGGTCGGCCTTGATACGGTGATGGAGGCGGTCCGCTTTTACCGCGAACGCAGAAGCATCAAGGTGGACGACCTTATGCGCTATGCAGGGATTTGCCGCGTGAAAAAGATCATCCGTCCCTATCTTGAAGCAATTCTATAATGGCGAAGAACATTAAAAACACAGCCGCGTCAGTGCATCAACGACTTCTCAACAAGGCAAAGGATACCACCCGGCCTTTCAATGAACTCCTGCAGCACTTCGCCATCGAACGGTTTATCTACCGGCTCTCTAAGAGTCCCCACGCGGACAGGTTCCTCCTGAAGGGCGCCTTGATGTTTTCGGCATGGACTGGATTGGAGTCACGCCCTACCATGGACATTGATCTCCTGGGAAAAATCGACAACAACCTCGAAGTGATTATCGCCGCAATGAAAGATGCTTGCGAAATGGAAGTCGAACCTGATGGCATGTCTTTCCATTCGAAGACGGTGACAGCCGCCAGGATTACCGAAGGTGCTGAATACGAAGGCGTGCGTTGCCGCGTTCGGGGCAGCCTTGGCAAAGTACGGATCTCCCTGCAGGTCGATATCGGATTCGGGGATGTGATCGTTCCAGGTCCCTGCAAGTTCTCGTATCCTGCTCTTCTTGATTTTCCTCCTCCTGAGTTGAACGGCTATACCAAGGAAAGCACCATCGCCGAGAAGTTCCAGGCCATGGTCAAGCTTGGGGTCCTGAACAGCCGGATGAAAGATTTCTACGATATCTGGTTCTTATCCCGCATGTTTGACTTCAGGGGCGAAACGTTGGCCGAAGCGATTGAGAAAACATTCGAGAACCGAAACACGCCGATCACAGTCAACCCTACGGTCTTCGATCTTTCTTTCACGAAGGATGAGGATAAAAAGGTTCAGTGGTTGGGATTTATCAAGAAGGCTAAGATTACCGACGCACCGGAGTCCTTCGAGAATGTTGCCGCGGCCGTCAAGGTTTTTCTTGAGCCTATTGTATCCTCTATTGTCAAGCGACAAACGTTTCACGGCATCTGGACCGCACCTGGCCCCTGGCGGTAACAAGCACACTTTCCTGATATGGGTTTTCAGCTTATTCTTCGCCCTCCCGAAAAGCCTATCTGACAACCACCGGTTATGATATCTGTAGCTCAACCGTCTTATAAACATGACAAGATACATGGCAAGGTGCCTCAGATCTCAAAAAGCATGATTTCTATATTATATTATTCTCTTATCAGTGGTTTGATTGCGGCTGTGATCTGCAACAGTGATCAAAGGAACAGCTTATCTCCATGTACGTTGGAGAGATCACAGATCTTCAAACCAGCCAAAAAGTTGTTAGATCCATTACTGATCACCGGTTGACCTATTTTGTGTGATCACGCCAAGACACCTAAAAACTGCCAACTGTTTAGCGGGGTCGTGTCAATCCTTATGAATCTTAGAAATTTAGGGGCGTCTTTCTTTTAACGCTTTTTTAAATCGGCTCTTAATGGACCAGCGGGGGCATTTGAACAGAAAGTTACGGTTTTGAATTAGAGTCGGGCGGGATCATCCCGAACCCCGCCCGATCTGGATCGGTTTAAATGGCGTCAAGAGGACTTTTTACACCCATTAAATTCTTTTGAGATAAATGAGTGTATACCATCGTAGTTTTTACACTGGCATGTCCCAGGAGTTCCTGGACGGTTCGGATATCATAGCCGCTTTCTAAAAGATGGGTGGCGAAGCTGTGTCTCAACGTGTGCACTGTGATTCTTTTGCTGATACTACCTCGCTTTGTTGCCCGCTTGATGGCCCTTTGCAGATTGGACGGGTGCAGATGATGTCTTCGTATGGTTTTGGATCTCGGATCGACTGACAATTTTTGTGAAGCAAACACCCACTGCCAGTGCCATTCTTTTCCGGCATTGGGATATTTACGTTCCAGGGCATGGGGCAGATAAACGCCAGGGACTTTGTTTTTCTGGTCTTCATTATACAAGACCCAGGCCTTTCGGATATGATTGCTCAGATCTTCTTTAATTTGAGTCGCCAGAAGGGTTTCTCGATCTTTGTCACCTTTGCCGGCCCTGACAATCAATCGGTGACGCCTGAAATCGACATCTTTGATTCGCAGATTCAAACACTCCTGGAGCCTCAATCCGCCCCCGTATACAATCCTTGCCATCAGCAGGTTGATTCCATCCATGTATTGAAACAGGCTTGCGATTTCCGGTTGTGTCAACACCACCGGCAATTTTTTGCTTTGTTTTGCCCGGAGCACATCATTAAGGTCGCTAATATCGATGTTTAAAATATGGCGGTAAAGAAATAATATTGAATTAAACGCCTGATTTTGTGTAGATGCAGAAACTTTTCGATCTGCGGCCAAATGTGTGAGAAAATCTTTTAAATCTGTCTGATTCAGCTTTTGAGGGTGTTTGCCTTTCAGAAACCGGTAATAGGATCTGATCCAGCCCATATATGTTTTTTCTGTTCGTATCGAAAGATGTCTTAACCGCATCATTCTGACCATTTCATCAGCAACATGCTTCCATTGTCTGTCCGGTTCATCTGTATTTTGGACCAGAGGAGTTGATTTGCCTCTTTGACAAATGCGGTACAGGCTCACAGCGTCACTGGCCTGCTGAATCTGCCAGGGTTCGTAGATCGAAGATAATTTGTTAAGATAACGATCGATATTTTCTGAAGTGATGGGTGTTTCGGCCTTGATGTCACAAAATTCATGAAATTTTGTGATCCAGTTTAAATAATACGGTAATTTTTTTTAGTAACGATCTTTTTAGATAACAGATAGCGCTTAAATTCATCCATGACATTTCCTCCTTTCAAATGGGGTTGTTATGCCGCAGCGGTATAACATGCCATATGGGCGTCAAAAGCCGCTTGGCTATTTTTTTTAATATTTCTTCAAGATGTGAAACACAATAATATTGTTGATAATTTTTAAATATATGATAGGAATGAGATAGCTGAAGATGAAATTTAACTTTTTAATTTGCACGGTTATTGCATTTTCTTGCTATCTTCGATTTTCATTAATTCGCGAGAAAACAATACAATAAATATGTTAGGCTTGATTCTTCACCAATTGTTGCTCCTAAGCAATGATGAAAGGTGAGGTTCCTTAATGAAAATACCCGAAACACTGAAATGGAAAGCTACCGGCAAAACACTTGGACAAGGTGGGCAAGGCGTCGTCCATGAGGTGATAAATAAGGAAGAACAGAATGGAAAGAAATACGCTTTGAAGGCCTTGTCAAAGGGAAAACCGCTGGAGGCTTATCAGAGGTTTTACAGAGAAATAAAGGCAATAAAGGAACTTAACCACCCAAATATAATTAAGATATTCGATCATTCAAATGAAGGGGATGATTTCAATTATTACCTGAATTTTGCACGTAATGAAGTAAAAAATAGAGAAACCATCTGGGAATCCTGTTATAATGGGGTTTGACAACCCACAACCCATTAAACAGGAGGTACCCAGATGGTAAAACAACGAAAAAAGTATAGCAAGAAAAAGCGCGTAGGTAAAGGGTTTAATAAAAACACCGCTAAGGCCAGAAAAATCAATGCTTCAACGCCAGTAGAGACTTGTTCTGAGCAGCTAAGCCCATTTGGCGGGCTTTTGGCATTAGTGAAATTTTTTGATTTGGTCAAATTTTCTGAAATATTTGACTTAACTTATCAAGCGCCCCGCCGTAAGCCCAAGCTGGGCCATTATTCTATGATGATCGGCATTCTAATGCTACTGTTTATCGGCTTTAACCGCATATGGCATTTTACCTATGTTCGATTGGATGCCATGCTTTGCGGAATTTTTCGATTAACTCAATTGCCGGTAGCCAGCACTTTTTGGCG
>JAUWLP010000154.1 GCA_030613575.1 Desulfobacteraceae bacterium | reverse complement strand
ACATCCTCCTTGAGATCGCGATGAGTAGCGGCGATGAAGCGGACATCAACGGAAATCGGTTCTTCTCCGCCAACCGGTAAAACCTCTTTTTCCTGAATAACACGTAATAGTTTTACCTGCATAGTCAACGGCATATCCCCGATTTCATCCAGAAAAACACTTCCGCCGTCCGCCACTTTAATCAGGCCTGCTTTTGCTTTTGTAGCGCCGGTAAATGCATCCTTTTCATGGCCGAAAAGCTCATTAGCCATCAAATCTTCTGTAAAAGAGCCACAATTAAAGGCTATAAATTTTTTTTCTGAACGAAGACTAAGCTGGTGGATTGACTTGGCTACCAGTTCCTTGCCGGTTCCGCTTTCTCCAAGTATTAAAACATTAATGTCAGAGGAAGCAATCTGATTGATGGTTTTCTGGACCTCTATCATTGTACTACTCTGGCCCACTATAGAAGAAATTTGTTGGTACTTTTTGAGTGTATCCTTAAGTTCAAGGTTTTCAAGCTGGAGCCGGCGTTTTAAAAGAGCCTCGTTGGCAATCTTGCGAACTTCTCCGATCTTATACGGTTTTGCGATATAGTAATAAGCTCCTTGATGCATAGCCTCGACGGATGAATCCACGGTGGCATAGCCGGTAATCATAATGACTTCGGTGTAAGGTTGTAGCTCTTTTGTTTTCCGTAACACCTGCATTCCATCCACTTGCTCCATTCTCAAATCAGTAATAACCAGATCAATGTTAGTTGATTGAAGTAAATCGATGGCTTTTTTTCCGTTGTTTACGGAGATGACTTCATAACCTGTTTTGACGAGGATATGTTCGAGATTTTTACGCGCAATATCCTCATCTTCCACAACAAGAATGATTTCTTTATTCTTCTCCACGGTCATCATTTAAATCCGGACTATGTTAAGTAATTAACTGGACAATATTTAAAATTAGAGATTACGAATATCTAATGGTTCCTTATTCAGGCTGATCGAAAGGTAAAAAACAGGTGAATGTTGTTCCTTTTCCTGGTTCACTGGTGACTTCTATTTTTCCGCCATGTTGTTCCATAATGCCGTATACAATGGAAAGCCCCAGACCGGTACCTTTACCGACTTTTTTTGTAGTGAAAAAGGGGTCGAAAACCTTTGAAATAATTTCTTCTGGGATACCGTCCCCCGCATCCATAACCTGGAAACAAAACCCGCTGTTACTTTCCTGTTTGCATGCCTTGATGGTAATGTCCCCGCCATTTTTCATGGCCTGAACTGCATTTACGATTAGATTGATTAAAACTCGTTCAATTCCTAAAGGACCGACAGTGGCTTGTATATCGTCGGGCACTTCCATTTTAAGAGTTATATTATCCGGCACCTGTGATTTAACCCGTTTGATTGCATTGTTAACCAGATCCTTAAAATAAGCCCGTTTTAAAGTAAGAGACCTCTCCCGTGCAAACTCCAGCAGTGATTTAACGATTTCCTTACTCCTTTCCACCTCTTTTTCCGCGCCGATTAAAAGCTCTTTTTTATATTCAAGATCGTCTTCTTCCAATTCTTCAACCAAGATTTGAATCGAGGTGGAAATATTATTCAGCGGGTTGTTCAGTTCATGGGCCACACCCGAGGTTAATCTCCCCAGAGAAGCCAGTTTTTGAGCCTGCACCAGCTCTCTGCTCCGTTTGTTCAGTTCTTTGATCATACTATTGAGACTGGTCACCAGGGATTCAAATTCGTCGCCGGTATGAATTTCCGGTATGTTTTGAAAATCCCCTTTGGATATTTTTATAATGGCATTTCCAATGGTTTTTAGAGGACGGTCCACATTAAAGATTAAAAAAAGAGCAACTAAAATAGACAGAATAAAAATAGGCAGAAGGGCGATCAAATGTATCATCTTGGATTTTCCGATCAAATCCCGGGTAAATTCACTCTCTTTTTTTACGATTTTTTCAAGCTCGCTGGTAATTTTCCTCCCTTGCTTTTGGATTAATTGGATAAAATCCTGTGGAGCCATTAAATGTCCGTTTTCTTGCATCTTCAAAAGGTTTTCAAGAGCGTTTTTATACTCCTCAAGTTCGATTAACCTTTTATCGAGATTTTTGGCCAGTGTATATTTTCCATATTTCGTCAAGATGCTACGAAGGTTGTTCTCGGCTGTATTTACATAGCTAAGGGTCTGATAAATATTCTTTCTATCAAATGTTAAGAAATAGTTTTTCTCGTATCGGCGGGCTTCCAGGATAGTATTAAGGAGCTCGTACTTTCTTTCGATAATCTGAATCTTTTGATTGAGAATATACTGGCTATGATAACTTTGCAGCCAAATTAACATGCTAATTACCATAAATATGGCAAAAGCAAGAAAGATCTTTTTTCTAATACTGATTCTCATAATTATTTAATTTTACTTTCTTTGTATTCTCTGGTCAAGGGTTATGGTTATTGAATTCCGTAAAAGAAATAGAGAATTGTAAGTTCAACCGCTAAAAACAGGACCGTCATAACCGCCCCAGCCTTGGCATAGTCCACCGTTCGATAGCCCCCGGGTCTCATGATCAGTGCATTGACCTGGTGTGTGGGCAGCACAAACGTGTTAGAAGCAGACAACCCAACAACCAGCGCTGCCATTCTCGGATCACCGCCGGCCATGACAGCCATGTTCATACACAGTGGAACCAAAAGAACCGTTGCGCCCACATTGGAAATCACCAGGGTGAAAAAAGAGGTCATGACACCCACTGCAGCGAGCAGCACAATGGGTGAGGGATGGCCAAGAAGTCCTAGAACAAATTTGGCAATAAAAGCTGCGGTTCCGGTTTTTTCAAAAGCCATGCCAAGGGGAATCAATCCTGCCAGGAGAAACACCGTCATCCAGTCCACAGCGCGATAAGCTTCATCCACCGAAAGCACGCCTGTTATGATCATGCCCAGAGCCCCCGACATCAGTGCCACTGAAAGTTGAATTTTAAAGACAATGATTTGCATCAATGCCACTGCCAGCCAGACCATGGCCAACTTGGCCTTCTCAGGGCGCATAATTTCACCTTCAAGGGCCGTGGCAAATGTGAGGGCCCGAGGTTGCGGCTGATTTCTTAAAATGTGAAATTTCTCCCAGGGCCCCTGCAACAAAAGCGTGTCTCCCATTTGCAGCCGAATATGGGTTAAGTGACTGTAAACAATCTTATTGCCGGTAAACAGCGCCACCGGATTTACCCCGTATAATTCTTTAAAATTGACCTGGCTCATGGTTTTGCCGATCAATTCAGACCGGGGAGAAACCACCGTTTCCGCCATTCCGGAATTAATTACTGCCAAGCTCTCTGCGAAAATATCCAGGCCGTTTTTGATCTCCCATCCGTATTCTTCGACTAGCATATGAACCATTTTTACCTTCCCGATAACGGCAATGTCATCTCCCGGAGAAATATTATCGGTACTTTTCGGCACAAAACTTTTTTCATTGTCGGATGCAAAATTGATGGCCACCACGGTCACCAGGAACTTGGGCCTGATGGCCAGGTCCCCTAACATTCTGGGACCTTTAAAATTATCGGGAATGTGAATTTCAAATGTATGTTCAAGCCCCTCATAGGCTTCCATCAGTAACGCCGTAACCCCCTTTTCCGCTTCGCCTTCTGCTGCGGGAAGGATAAATTTGCCAAAAAGGATAAAATAGATAATAGCACTGGCAAGAAGGCAGATTCCGATGGGAGTCTGGGTGAAAAGGCCGAAGGGTTCCAGCTTTTTTCCGCCTAATACCATCAAATCATTTAACAGAATCGTGGGACTGGCGCCCACCAGCGTGATGGTCCCGCCGATAATGGCACAGAATCCCATGGGCATCAGAATTCGGGACACCGGCACCCCCATTCTTTTACCAATGCGCTGGGTTGCCGGAAGGAATAGTGCCGCAGCGCCGATGTTCTGCATCATGCTGGAGATGATTCCCACAGTGCCGGATATCAGGGTAATCACTTTCTTTTCGCTGTTGCCGGCCAGTTTGACAATGGGTCCGGCCACTTTGTTCATTACCCCTGTTTTGTCAAGACCGGCACCGATGATAATCACCGCCATGATGGAGACGACAGCGTTACTACTTAAACCTAAGAATGCTTCTTTCGGCGTCACCAGGCCGATAAGGGGAAGCAAAACCATCATAATGATCCCCACAACATCGACGCGAACCCATTCAAAAATAAACAAAACAATTACAAAAACAAGTACAATCATGGTCAAAGTCATTTCAAGTGTCATCGCTGAACATCCCTTCCTGTTTCATAACATTAAAATTTCGAAATCTTTTTTATATCCTTGGTCATTTCTTTTGTCTGAACTTAAAACACAGCCAGAATGCAAAGCCAACAAGTACAACACCAAAAATGAAATGTGTGTCCATATCTACCTCCGTCATATATTATTGAAACATCTGTTGTATTACATAATTTTTGCTTCAGGAGTCAGCATCATTCGTGCCAACTTCATTAACCGTAATAGATCTTCCTGATATCATTAGATTTATTAAAGACATGGCCATTGATAAAATTATGAATTGGATGTTGCAAAATGCAATAGATTTAAAGCAAAAACCATTTTCCATAATAGTTTCAGATTGTTATATGGTGTTGCAAAAAAGAATAGAGTGTTGCAGAATGTAATGCTTTGTGGAAGTATGAGAGGTGAAAAAAATCCGGCCTTTTTACAAAGGCCGGATTTCGGCTTACATGCGGTCTATGGATTGTAAAAATTAGGTAACTACTCAATTACCCAATGGCTTATTATACCATGGAATAAACGTAAAGATTACGGCGGAGTCGTTCGCCTTCCTCAATTCTGCTTTCCCCACGATTTTCCACCGATTCCGAAACCACAAAAGCAATGTCTTTATGCTCTTTGTTGATGGATTCCAGCGCCTCTTCCGGCTCGCTGAACATCACCACGTGATCAAAAGGGATCCCTTTTTCAGCGGCTGCTTCCTGAAACAGACCGGCACTTTTTTCAGACATACTCTTAAACTCTTCACAGACCTGATTGCGTGAAGATGAAAACAGCTTGAATGTTTCGCAGGACAAAGGAGCGGTATTTAAGGCTAATATTTCATAAGACATCCGCTGCGCCATTTCCAGAGCATAGTCGATGATTTCTTTTGAAAAATCGCTTTCTCTGCCCATAACCAGCAGTCTTGTGGGTTCCTGCTCTTCTCTTTGCTCCGCCATTGTCTCCATGGCATAATCGGATTCACCGGCTTCGGCAAAAGTGATCGCCTCCTGGTACTTGTCCATTTTATTGCCGGCCCTACTCAACTTTTGTTTGATTCTTCCAAAAATTCCCGCCATTTTTTATCTCCTTCTCATATGTATTGGGTTGTTTAGCTTTGAACGACTACCAACGGAACCGATAGGTGCTTTTTTATTTCAGCCGGCGCTCTTTTCTTTTTTGAAATTCTACTCGCCTGGCCTATATCTTGAATCGAAGCATCGTAAATGGTTAACACAACATCCCGATGGTAATTGACATAATTGATAATCTCTTTTTCAGTCGTGCCGGATGTCATCGAAAAGTGACATCGAACGCCTTTTTGTTCCGACTCCAACATCAGGTGATTAATTTGCTTTGAGGCCTCAGCCATAATTTCTTTTGCGGTCCCATGCTCGCCGGCTTCGGCAAAGGCCGCCGCCGCCATGGACCCCTCGATGAATATCCGGGCATGGTCGGCCTTTTTTCGCATTTCTTTGAGGTATTTCCTGTAATTTTTCGGCCGGATAATTTGAAAAACCTTTAATTCCGCCTTTATCCGCTTGCAAAGTTCTATCGCATAGCGAAATGTCTTTCTATCAGGTGTATTTCCGTCAATGGCCAATAAAACTTTTTTCATTTTTGTCCCCTTTTGCAGACCAAAAACCAATTCTTGCTACATTCGCATATCCTGACGGGTTTCCTTCCTGCGCTGGATACGTACATCTGTGCGTTTCCGGCTTCTTTTTTCCGGTTTGTCATGCATAATATCGAGAGCTGTTTCATGTTCACCGGCTTCTGCGAAAGTTATTGCCGTCATCAATCTGTCGAAAGTTTCTTTAAATTTAAACATGGTTAATTTCCTCCTTTAAGCTATATATTTTTTCTTGTCTTTGACCATGTAACATAGCAACTCCCATGCCAAAGACATCAAAATGGGGATATCATATTAATATCATTAATATTATTATGAAGTTGGAGATGATGATGAAGATAGGGGCAATCGTTACAATGTGCAATGCTTTCTAAAGCGATGGTAATATTCAAAACAATATAGACATTTTTTAGTGGGAATAATTCTCGTTTACTAAACAGTACAGAGGATAGCCGACATACCTGTCCGTGAGTGTCGGTCGCAGGGACGTGACCGTCAAGCCTACAGGGAAGTATTCACGGTGTCTCACGGACGAGCATGTCGGCTATCCAACGCTCGCATTAGTACATGATCCTAAAAAAATCAGTT
>JAUWLP010000066.1 GCA_030613575.1 Desulfobacteraceae bacterium | reverse complement strand
TTGGACGCCGTATTGTTTGCAAAGGGAAATAAGGGAGATGGGCAACGGGCCGCTCCCCAGAAACACCACCCGGTCTCCGGGTTTCAGTTCTGCTCCCCGGTATTCCATATCCGCCAGCCGGAGATAATTAGGATAATAGATGAAACCTTGGACCGCGATCCACGGATTGGGTGCGGTGATAATCGACTGTGCATACTTGATCTCCATTCTAAGCCCGTTAAGTGTTTTCAGATGGGAGATGCGTTTTGTGATCGACCGAAATTCCCGGTCGTAAAGCAGCTCGTCCGCCAGATGATCATCAACATCCCTTGCGATTAGGCGCTGCAGTCTTTCAAAATGAGAACGGAAGATCTCTTCAGGACCGTTAAGAATTTCATCATCCGTTAGATCGCAGATGGCGGCATAAATATCCAAAAATTCTTTTTTGATTGAGTCGAATTCGTTCTCTTTCATTCATCCAGCTCCGCAAAAACGGTTGTATTATTAACCCGTCCTGTGGGAAGAATCTCCTTAACGATTGAAAACCCCTGGATATTGCCGGGTTGAACCGGTTTATACAGAACGGCGCGCATCCCGGTGTATGTCCGGAAAATAACGGGAACATGCCTCTTCCGCTCTTTCAGAACTTCGCGAAGAGTTTGAAAAATTCGGGCTTTGGGTTCCGCCAGGGCCGCAACCAGCACAAGATCCCAATCAAGATCCCGAAGCCTGGATTCATCCCCCTGGATAATTTCGACTTCTTTTTCCAGTCCAAGACATTGGATAACCTTTTTTGACAAATTGACGGTTTCGGCAGAGCTGTCCAGGCCCATGGAACGGATGCCGTAAAGGCGGCTCATGAGAATCAGACTCATGGGCACAGGACCGCATCCGATAAAGGCCAGTATGCTGCCGGGCGCGGTATGTACGGCCTCGATTTGACTTCTCACCAGGGCCTCATATCGCGGATAAAGGGGAAAAGATTTCAGAGTTTCCCAGGGGGCTTCCGATTTGAGCAACTCCTCTGCCAGATGTTTCTCATGGATACTGAAAAATGCGGAATAATAGGATCGGATTGCCGGAAGCTCCCGCCGGATATCCGGCTCGTCCAGGATCAGTCCGGCAAGATGCGCGCCGGTTTCCATGTGGGCCAGATCATCCAGGATCTGATAGAGCCGATAAAGATCATCGGGCTTAAGTGCCGCCAGCATCTTTCGGGTATATTTTTTAATCCGTTTGGCAAATCCCATGATGTGGGGTTTTATAATATCCAGGCTGGCCTGGCAATCCTTACAGCAGCCTAAAAAACCATGTTCTTTAAGTTCGTGTTCGTGGGTAAAATTAATATCATGCATGGGTTTACTTTCTGATTATTGGACACAGATTACACAGATTTACACGGATTTTTAAAAAAGAAAAATATTTTTTATCCGTGAAATCTGCCTGCCCCGTGAAATGCGGAGCAAATTTCACTGGGGTGAAATCCGCGTCTGAAAACAATAAAACATATTGACACGATGTTATGAATTGATTATTTATCTTTTTAATAATCACCCGAAGGTGATAGTTAGTCAATCAAATTTGTTACAACATACTGACAAAGTATAAAGACCATTGAGCGAACAGCCTTTTTCAAGGTTGTCAGCGGTGGTTTTGCCATTAAAAAAAGCCACGAAGGCATTTTGCTCCGGAAATGGGGAAGAGACCTTTTTGGCTTTTTTATTTGGAAAATTTATCATGGAATTTGCAAACCGCTCGTTTTAAGGATATAAAATCGTATGATATTTCATGTTTTGACATGAATCCTTATGGGAGAAAAAAACGAATGAAAAATGCGGAGCCGTCTTTTTTTATCGCATACGCAAAAGTATAGGAAACCGGAAAAGCACATTGCGGAAAAGAATCTGTATCATCGATGGTCAGGGCGGCGGTATCGGGGCTACCTTGATAAAATATTTGAAGGCGACTTACGGCGAGTCAGTGGAGCTTATTGCTTTGGGAACAAACGCCATCGCCACGTCCCGGATGATCAAAGCCGGGGCCAATAAAGGCGCATCCGGAGAAAACGCTATTTGCCGGACCGTAGCAGAAGCCGATTGCATTGTCGGGCCAATCGCTATTACCTGGGCAAACTCTATGCTCGGCGAGGTTACGCCCCGCATGGCCGAAGCCGCAACTTCAAGCCCTGCCATTAAAATCCTTCTGCCGCTGACTCAAGAAAGGGTTCAAATTGTGGGCGTGGTAAAAGAGCCGCTGCCGCACCTGGTACAGGCGGCGGTTGAAAAAAATATCAAGGAGGTTTTCAAAGATGTGTGAAGCCAATGCATACCTTATTAAGGGTGGTCAAGAAGAATTAGTTTTGGAATCCGTAGATATAATCGAGCCGGAAGATGAAGGCGGATATCGACTGGTCAGCATCTTTGGCGAGCAAAAAATCATCGAAGGCAAAATAAAGTTTATGAATCTGGTCAACCATAAGATCGTATTTGAAGAGTAGACGTGATGTATTTGATAAAATCTCGGGCAGAGTATTTTTTTATTCTAACATAGAAAACCTGGCCCTCTGGGTCAGGATTCTTTACTTGCAATAAGTTGTAGAATTTTCGATATGTTAAATTATTCACGAGAAATTTGGGTTAGGGGCGACGCTTATCCTTTAATATGTAGTTGGATATGACCACCCGTTGGATTTCCGAAGTCCCTTCATAAATTGTAAACACCCTGGCATCCCTGTAAAATCGCTCAACCGGATAGTCTTTGATGAATCCGTATCCGCCATGTATCTGCAGCGCTTTTGCGGTGACTCGGTTAACCATCTCAGAAGCAAAAAGCTTGGCCATGGATGCCTGGGCCGTAAATTTTTCGCCTCTATCTTTCATGGCAGCAGCAGAAAGCATCAACTGCCGGGCCGCCTCTATTTCCGTGGCCATATCCGCAATCATCCATCGCAGGCCCTGAAATTTGGAAATCATCTGGCCGAATTGCTCCCTTTTTTTGGCATATTTGACGGCAGCATCGAATGCCGCCCGGGCCACACCCACCGACTGAGCCGCGATACCGATGCGCCCGCCGTCAAGCGCTTTCATGGCAATCTTAAAGCCGTCTCCTTCCTTCCCCAGCATGTTTTCAGCAGGTACCTTACACTCGTTAAAGATAAGATCCGTTGTGTCGGAAGCACGCAGACCCATTTTATCTTCTTCGTTTCCCACAATGAACCCCGGTGTTTCTTTTTCAACCAGAAATGCACTGATACCTTGGTGGCGTTTGGTTTTATCTGTTATTGCCGTGACAATAGTCAGCCCGGAATTTTTGCCCGATGTTGTAAACCGTTTTAAACCGTTTAAAATATACTCGTTACCTTTACGTACGGCAGTAGTCGACTGCCTGACAGGATCGGAACCCGCATGGGGTTCGGTCATGGCAAAGGCGCCGATGATATCCCCTTTTGCAAGCGGTTTTAAAAATCTTTCTTTATGATATTCGGTTCCCAACCGGTAGATGCTTTCACACACGATGGAATTGTGAACCGACATAACAACGGCAGTCGAAGCGCAGGAGTAGGCAATCTCGGAAAGCGCAAGTACATAACTCACGGTATCGGCGCCGGAGCCTTCATACTCAAAAGGAACCATCATTCCCATAAGTCCCAGTTCCCCCATCTTTTTGAGATTTTCAGACGGAAATTCCTTGGTACGATCCCGTTCCGCGGCGGTAATCGCTACAACTTTCCTTGAAAATTCCCTGGCCATGCTCTGAATCATAATCTGCTCATCAGTTAGCGCAAAAGACATTTATCACTCCTTCTACGGTCCGTAAATAACTACCAGAAGCTCTGCTTTTTCTTTGCCGATGTTTCTTAACTTGTGCCGTATACCCGAGTTAAAGTGAAGTGATTCTCCCACGTTGAGCCTATTGATATGGTCGCCGACCATCACTTCAATCTTTCCGGCCAGCACATACACAAACTCTTCACCTTCGTGCTGGTACCCTACTCCCTTGTGGTCCTGCATGGCTTCAATGGTAACCTTAAACGCCTTCAAATGTTTATTCTCAGCTCCCGGCGTAAGGGTGGTATAGGCATAGTTTTCGGTACGCTTTGTATAGGCCCTGATACGACTCCTTATGCCCGACTCCTGTTCTCTGAGAAAAAACCCGGAATCTATCTCCAACGCCCTGCCAATCTGCAAAAGGGTTCCAACCGGCGGAATCTTCTTACCGGCTTCTATCTGTTTAAGATAATCGATTGAAAAACCGGTTTCATTGGCGACACGGTCCAGGGACATCTTCTTTTTTAATCGTTCTTTTTTTATCTTCTTGCCAACCGGGACAACGGCATCGGACTTTTTCTTTGCCATAACGCCTCCTTATTTATATTTATAAAATCCTTGTCCTGTCTTTCTGCCCAGCCGGCCAGCCTCCACATATTTCCGGAGAAGAGGGCAGGGGCGGTATTTTGAATCTTTGAATCCATGTGAAAGCGTATCCATAATGGCAAGACAGGTATCGAGTCCGATGAGGTCGGCCAGAGCCAGAGGTCCCATGGGATGATTCGCGCCAAGCTTCATTACCGTGTCAATATCTTCCCGTGTTCCGACCCCGTGATAAAGACAGAAAACCGCCTCATTGATCATGGGCATGAGGATCCTGTTGATGATAAAGCCTGGGTAATCGTTTGCCTGGGCCGGTGTTTTGCCAAATTTGACCGCCAGGTCCCGGGTTGTTTTGAACGTGTCATCTGAAGTTACAATGCCCCGGATTATCTCAACCAGCTTCATCACCGGCACCGGATTCATAAAATGCATCCCGATAATTTTCTCAGGCCGCTTTGTACGGGCTGCAATCCGGCCGATTGGAATGGAAGACGTATTGGTTGCCAGAATCACATGAGCCGCACAGGTTTGGTCCAGGTCTTTAAATATCTGAAACTTGATCGGTTCATGCTCGGTGGCCGTCTCGATAACAAAATCGGCTGCTGACATCTCATTGATATCTACGGTCGTTTTTATCCGCTTTAAAACCGCATCCCTCTCTTCATCTGTCATCTTGGCTTTGTCAACACTGCGCTGCAAATTCTTTTTGATGATTTCAAGACCCCGTTCGACAAATTCGGTCTTTATATCGCTCAGAACCACCTCAAGGCCGCTCATGGCCGCAACCTGTGCTATCCCGTTTCCCATCTGGCCGGCGCCCACAACGCCGAAAGTTTTTATTTCCATAGATATCTCCTTAAACGCACTTATCAGTTAATCGTTATCGGTTGTTCGCAAACAAATAACGTATAACAAATAACCGGTAACATCTTTTCATTTATCGTTTTACAACCATGGCAACTGCTTCACCGCCGCCAAGGCACAGCGAAGCAACACCGATTTTTTTGTCCTGCCGTATCATTTCATGTAACAGAGTAACAAGTACCCGGCATCCGCTGGCGCCGATAGGATGACCCAGTGCAACGCTCCCGCCGTTTACGTTGACCTTTGCATGATCCAGATCAAGTTCCCGCAGAACCGCCACAGTGGAACCACTAAACGCTTCATTGATCTCAAAAAGGTCCACGTCCTCGATAGAGATTCCTTCTTTTTTCAAACACTTTGGGATGGCCCAGATTGGTGCTGCAAGAAGGTCTTTCAAGTCCACACCGTATGCTGCCTGGGCGCCGATGTTTGCTATGATGTTACACCCCGTTTCTTTTGCCTTGTCTTTGGACATTACGACCACCGCCGCAGCACCGTCACTAACGATGGATGCGTTGCCGACTGTCCCTTTTCCGTGCTCTTGAAAAACAGGCTTCATCTTTGAAAGGGTTTCCAAACCGGTCTCCCGGGGACACTCATCCTGATCAAAGATTACAGGGTCGCCTTTTCGCCGGGGGATTTTAACCGAAACAATTTCATCTTTGAACCTGCCGGAGCTTACGGCTCCAAGGGCCCGGCCATAGGATTCTGCGGCATAACGATCCTGGTCTTGGCGGCTGATATTATATTTTTCCGAACACAGTTCATTGGTAACGCCCATATGAAAATCGTTAACAATATCCCAGATTCCGTCATGTATCATGTGATCTTCGATGTTGCCCGGACCCATGCGATATCCAAATCGCGCTTTTTCAAGATAATAGGGCGCCATGCTCATGCTTTCCATGCCTCCCGCGACAACAATCTCCGCATCATCCACCTGAATGGCCTGTGCAGCCAGCATCACCGACTTTAAGGCCGAACCGCAAACCTTGTTGACTGTGAGACATTCAACCTCCCAGGGCATGCCAGCCTTGATTGCGGCCTGCCTGCCCGGATTTTGGCCGTAGCCGCACGGGAGAGCCATCCCCATGATCAGTTCATTCACATCATCCTTGCTTATGTGTGCACGTTCAATGGCTGCTTCAATCACAACAGCGCCCAGTTGGGTCGCGCCAATGGTTCCCAGTGAACCGTTAAAGTTTCCAATGGGCGTTCGTACTGCACTTACGATCACTGCTTCTTTCATATCATCTATTCTCCTTCTATCGTTTTAGGCATTTCAATATTTGATGGTCATGTAAAAAGTCGAAAGAGCGACCTTTTTTACTGAAAAATGCTCACCATCGAATCCAATTTATGACTGAGCGCTTGTTCGGAATTAATACCATATATCTGTTTTTTATGCCAAGATTTTTCCATATAAGAGGCGGATTCGATCATGACAGGCATAGCATTAGAAAGATATTGACAAGTCAAGCGGTCGAATGTACAAATTTATGTTATCTTGTGACTAAGGGCTCTAATTCGTAAATTGATTACATATTTTTATCAAGACAACTATCCCGTATAAGTTGAATTCTAAAAGTTTGAAGTTTGAAGTGCCTAAAGTGAGCTGAAGTTGAGGAACGCGCTTTCAGCGCGAACAATTATAATTTAAATTAATAGAATACCTTAACTTTAGGCACTTTAGTTCACTTTAGGCACTTTACACTTTTGCACACATATAATAAATAAACAAAGCTATAAATACGTTACCGTATTTATGAATATATGTACTAAGCGTTCGAACTTTCCGGCTTAGTAATAATATAAATTCAATCTGTTAGGCTTTGACAGTACCTTAACCCTCATTTTTAAGAAAGGAGTGTATATCGTGGGAAGAGAACTAATTTTAGTAGATAAACAGGATATGATAGGTTTGATTACGCTAAATCGACCCGAAGAGATGAACACCTTCAATGTCCCCTTTGCCAGAGACTTAAATGATGTACTTCGGAATATGGATCAGGATGATGACGTTCGTGTTGTGGTAATCCGTGCTGCGGGAAAACATTTTTCAACCGGCATCTCAATATCTGAATTCAAAGACAAAAGTCATAAGGACTACCGGGAGTTTTTAGTATTGATGGACGAGTTTTACCACACCATCCCCCGGATGAAAAAGCCGGTCATTGCTTCTGTCAAAGGGTATGCTCTGGCCAACGGTGCAGGACTTGTGTTTGCATGTGATCTTGCTGTGGCTGCAGAAGATGCTAAATTCGGAACCACCGCCATAAACGTTGGTTTAATATGTCTTGGTCCGGCGGTTCCAATGGTTCGTTCATTAGGACGAAAAAAAACCCTTGAAATGATACTGACCGGTGATATTATTTCCGCTGCTGAAGCCGAACGGCTTGGACTTATAAACAAGGTCGTGCCGGCGGAAGAGCTCGAAGCGTCGACAATAAAACTTGCCGCCAAACTGGCCAAAAAAAGTCCCCTGGCAGTGCAGATCGGAAAGACCGGTGTTTACGGCATGTCAGAGATACCTTACCATCAATCTCTTGATTATATGGATGAATTGTTTGCTTCGCTTTGCTCTACAGAGGATGCCCGGGAAGGGTTAACGGCCTTTGTGGAAAAGAGGAAGCCGGTGTGGAAGGGGAGATAATATTCTATATCCAGCCGCTGCCAAAATTGGAAAAACAACCATACTTGCGCTTCTTTATGAAGGATGGGGTTCTCAATTGATAAAGGATAGATTTTGGACTTGAACAAAGTAGAGAAGATAGAAGATCTGAATCATGAAAATACCGCCCGACTTGTTCTGGACATGTTTCATCGCATCATTATCCATTATGCCTTCTGGTTTAATGAGGTTAAACACCAGATGGGTATGGAAAAGGCCCTGGATATTCTTAAAAATGCATCTGAAAGAAGTTATGGCATTCAAATGAAGAGGCTGTCAAAAGTCCTGGGGTTTGAAATGAAAGACGGCATTCCGTTGCCGCTGTTGAATAAGTCAAAGGAATCGCTGATGGAACTTATGGATAGTGTGGCCGTGAACTGGCTGGCCAACGACGGAGTATGGTTTCAAGCTGTGGAATTTGCAAACGACATGAATGATGCCAAGCGTTGTAACGATTCCTGCTGGGCCCAGTTTTCGCCATTTGAAGCTCGGGCCATTAAGAATTTTTTGAATCTTCCTGCAAGACCCGGTCTGGAGGGTTTAAAAAAGGCTCTTAATTTTCGTATCTATGCCAGTATCAATACTCAGTCTATTGTTGATGAAGGGTCTGACAGTTTTGTATTTCAAATGAACGAGTGCAGGGTTCAATCTGCAAGAAAACGTAAAGACCTTGACGATTATCCTTGCAAATCCGGAGGACTGGTAGAGTATACCTATTTTGCCGAAGCCATTGATCCGAGAATCCGAACAGAGTGCATTGGCTGTCCGCCGGATGAGCATCCCGAAGAATGGTACTGTGCATGGCGTTTTACATTAGAATAAAAGGAACACTTTTTACGAACCCATAACATTCACTGCCGACTCTATAATCTCGACAGCTTTTTCAATGGGGACAAAGCTCATATTCAGCGTCAGGTGAAACAAAAATGGGTCATCAAATCTATTCCCACAAATCAGGCGGTGGAACCATAGGTGATTTATATCACTTTTCTTTAAAATTTCCTGGGCGCGATCAGTGGGTATTGTCAGTTCTTCCACTGCGTATTTTTTTCGCCAATCCATTGGGGCAATCAGGCGTATATGATAGCAATTCTCCATACCTTTTAAGTAAAAATATGCTGCTCGCCCAACGATCACCACATTATCTTCTTTGGCTGTCTCCAAAACAAGGTTTTTTAAGCTGGCCTGATATTCTTTTTCTTCCACGACGCTTTTATCGAATCCTACAATTCGCTGAATATAGCTTTTACTGAATAATTTTGCGAACCTGTTAGACATTCTGTATTCTCGGCTTTTTTCAAAGGACTCCAGGGTTTTTTCCGAGACATTGAGATCTTCGGCAATTTTTTGGAAAAGAGACTTGTCAACGTATTGATAGCCGAGTCTTTTGGCAAGCAACCGCCCCAGTTTCCTGCCGCCTGAAGCATGGTCCCTGCTGATCGTTATTACGGCCATATTTTATTCTCCTTTTTAGTTAGGTGATTGTAATGAAAAACTCATCTTAATTTATTACATTTGATTTTATAAAATGCAATCAATTTTGTCTTATCGTATGGTCACATCCTTTTTAATTATTTTTCAACAACCGGGTTTCTACCTTGTCGCTCAGATAATTTTTTACCTCAGGTATAGAAACTTCTTTTCTATGAAATATGCCGGCTGCCAGTGCGGATTCTGCTTCTGTTTCTGTAAATACTTCGTAAAAATGTTCAACACAACCGGCACCACTTGATGCTATTACCGGTATTGTTACGGCATTTTTAACGGCATTTATCAACTCAATATCGTAACCTGAATCAGTCCCATCTTTATCTATGCAATTTAACAGTATTTCTCCAGCGCCTAATTTTTCGCAGACTTGTGCAAGGGTTATAGCATCCAGGTCTCTGCCTTCTCTTCCCCCTTTGATCGTACATTGATACCAACAATATTCTTCTCCCAAGGGACCTTTTTTCTCTGTTTTTATCACCTGATGCTTTATCTTATCAGGTGATGTTACATAAACTCTCCTTGGATCGATTGATATGACAACGGCTTGTGCTCCGTAAACTTTGGATATTTGTTCAATTGAGCTGTTACCGGTTTTTTCCCCTGTTCTTAAATATTCTTCTGCAATTAAGACAGCATCGCTTCCTATGGAAATCTTATCAGCGCCTGATCTGAAATATTCAGTTGCAACTTCAAGAGTAGTATATTCCCTGCCACTCTTATCTGTGTAATTTCTAATACCTCCTCCTATGGTTAAGGGAACAAAAACATTTTTGGAAGTTTGTTTTAATACGTCCATCATGGGTATATCTTCTAACGGGAAATTTCTGAATCCGGTAATATTAAGAAATACAATCTCATCAGCACCTTCTTTATAGTACCTTCTTGCAAGTTCAACAGGTTTGCCGAGATTTCTTACATCTCCGTTTTCCCTGACATCATATTGATCACCCTTTGTAACAACAAGATCTCCCTGGTCATTTGATCTGACATCCAGACAGGCAACTATTCTTTTAGCCAGTCTGGTTTTTTTTAAAACATAAGCAGGTGCCTTTTCCCCATTGCCGGGTTCGATAAAATTTTTTAATATTTTTATCCCTGCATCCCCACTTTTTTCCGGATGGAATTGCGTTGCCGTGATATTTGCCTTTTGAATACTGCTGACAAACTCTAAACCATAGTCGGTTGTTGTTAAAACAACTGAATCGTCCTCCGTTTCAACGTGAAATGAATGTACAAAGTAAAATTTTTCATCACCGCGCAACCCGTTAAATATCCGGGACACTTTTTTTATATTAATGCCGTTCCATCCAATATGAGGAACAGAACGATCAATATTGAATTTTTTAACATATCCTGATATTAAACCCAATCCTTTAGTATCAGGAGCTTCGTCGCTTTTTTCGAACAAGGCATGCAAACCTAAACATATGCCAAGAAACGGTCTGTCTGAGAGCAAATAATCTTTTAAAGGATCAACATAATTCTTATCATTCAGAATCCGCATCATACTTCCGAAATTACCCACCCCGGGAAAAACAAGCCTTTCAGCAGATAGTATATCATCAACATCAGAGACAACTTTAACTTTTTGTCCCAAACTTTCTATTGCATTTATGACACTTCTGACATTACCGGCGCCATAATCTAATAGTGTTATCATTTTTTATTCTTATTTAATTCTTGTCAGTCTCGTAAAAAGTCCAGTCTATTTCTCGTTGTTAGAGTGCCCTGTGTCATGAATTATCTATGTTCAATTCCTACACTTCTTTGTTTTCTTCACGCATCTGACGTAGAGTTTCTTCCAGGATCGGCAGACGATACAGATCCTTCGGATCTTTCGATCCGCGCTTCAGTGCAACGATGGTATCCAGACTAAGGACATAAACTTTGTGACCTCGAAATTCAATTTCAACTGTGTCTGGCAAAAGTTCCTCGAAACCACGCCCCTTTTCTATGACTGCCAAGATATCCAGTGGCCCGAAACGCGTTGTTAAGAGTACGTGTCCTTTTCCTTTTAGATCCCTCTCATCAGGTTCTATCACTTTGTCGTCGGGTCGGCGTTGATATGCAAAAATGGATTTCAGGAACTTTAGTAGTTTCTTGATATTTTCGTCAGTCCGGAGATGAACGATATCCAAGTCAAATGTGGTAACCGGGGCACCTTGCACCACAGCAGCCAACCCCCCGACGAGAATGAACTCTACTCCGGCTTCATTGAGACCTCTAAGCAGAACGCTTAGGCTGGCGACTCGAAATTTTTCGTTGTTTGAAGGCATTCCTCAACTCTGCAATTGTAAGTACTGCGTTATCATTGGCTCGGAGTCGTTCCTCAGGAGTCATTTTCAAGAACATTGTAATTAGCTCCTTGTCAACTCCGGCCCCCAGTTTTTTCTGTGTATCGCTACTTTGCACCATTTCCCTGCGGTTTAGCCAGATTGCACATAAACCACAAACCCCGCAGTTAGCGCAATTTGTGATGGCAACTTGTTAGTTCCTTATTTGTAAATTTTGTGCTTTTTGTGGCAAAAAATATCTAAATTTATTGAGTGTAAAGTGCCTAAAGTTAAGGTATTCTGTCAATTTTATCTAAAATAAATAGCCGGAGCGTAGCGACTCCTTAACTTTAGATCACTTCAAACTTTAGATCACTTTTAACTTTTCCGGTTTATCCGGGTTAGGTTATCGGCATATACTTTTCTATTTCGTACTGGCTTACATGGGTCCGATACATATCCCACTCGATCTTTTTGTTTTCCACGAACTTATTGAAAATATGTTCACCAAGGGCTTCTCTCACAACTTCTGATTTTTCAACCTCAAGAAGGGCCTCATAAAGGTTATCCGGAAGGGTAATTATTCCTCTACCCCTTCTTTCTTTTCCGGACATTTTATAGATATCCTCTTCGACAGGATCCGGGAGTTCATATTCATTCTCAATTCCTTTAAGACCGGCCGCCAGCATAACCGCAAAAGAAAGATAAGGATTACAGGCCGGATCAGGAGCGCGAAACTCTATGCGGGTGGCGATTTCCTTACCGGGTTTGTACATAGGAACTCTAATCATGGCCGAACGGTTGCGCCGGGCCCAGGAAATATAGACAGGGGCTTCGTAACCGGGAACCAGCCGTTTATAGGAGTTGACCCACTGATTAGTCACAGCGACGATTTCCCGGGCATGTTTCATGATTCCGGCAATATATCCCTTGGCCATTTTGGACAAATGGTATGGATCATTTTCATCAAAGAAAAGATTTTTATCTCCCGCAAACAAGGATTGATGCACATGCATGCCGCTTCCGTTTTCGCCAAAGATCGGTTTGGGCATGAATGTGGCATAATAACCATGTTGCCGGGCGATTTCCTTGACCACAATCCTGTATGTCATGGTTTTGTCAGACATGCTGAGCGCATCGTCAAACCGCAGGTCGATCTCATGCTGGCTTGGAGCCACCTCATGATGGCTGTATTCCACCTCTATGCCCAAGTCCTGCAAAGCAAAAATCGTTTTCCTTCTTAAGTCCGAAGCCATATCCAGAGGAAGGCTGTCAAAATATCCTCCGGTATCAATCCCTTCAGGCTTTTTGTTGCTTTTAAAATAGAAATATTCGAGTTCGGGGCCAACATAAAAGGTGTATCCCTTTTCTTCTATTTTCTTTAAGAGTCTTTTGAGCACATATCGCGGATCTCCTTCATACGGTGTATGATCCGGGTTGACAATGTCACAGAACATTCGGGCCACAGGTCTTTCCTCGGGTCGCCATGGCAGCAACCTGAAGGTGGTAGGATCCGGCAGGGCGACCATATCGCTCTCTTCGATACGCGCAAAACCTTCAATAGAAGATCCATCAAATCCCATGCCCTCGCTCATGCCCATCTCAAGTTCGGATTGAGTGATTGCAAAGCTTTTCAGCATACCCAAGACATCCGTGAACCAGAACTGGATAAAACTGACATCTTTTTCTTTAACGACTTTCAAAACATCTTCTTTGTTTTTACAGGTTACATAGCTCATTTGAATATCCATCCTTTTATTATTGATGAATTCGAAAAAAGTCGAATTCATCACGTTTTAGGTTTTAAAATTAAGGTTTTAGGTAATTAAAATTAGCTGTTTTAACAGACAGTTAAAACTTAACACCTAAAACCTAAAACTCTCGTAAAAAGTCAAATTCCGACGGCTTCGTAAAAAGCTCCAAATTCAAGGCGCGCAAATCCTGAGGAATGAGGCGTACTTATAGTACGCTGCAAT
>JAUWLP010000111.1 GCA_030613575.1 Desulfobacteraceae bacterium | reverse complement strand
CGAATAACCCACGGTCCAAGAATAAAACAGATCAAAAAGGCCGTCAGACTGGCATAGATCGTCCGGAATGTAATGTACCGAAATACATTCAACACTGATATGGATTTGTGAAGCGGATATAGTAAATGATATAGCATGGTTTTTTTTACTTATTAAAAACCTGATCCATTGATTCAGGTCAGAGATAATCTATCTATTCTTGTAAAAGCATTATCCTAATAGTGCCTAAAGTTTGAAGTGAACTAAAGTTAATGCATGTGCCTTCGGCACTATCAATTTAAATAAAAACTGATTTGCGCTGAAAGCGCTTTCCTCGACTTTAGGCACTTTAGGCATTTTAGATCACTTTAGGCACTTAATGTACTTATCAGTTATTGGTTTGCCCAGTCCAATAGCCCCTCGACAATTGTTTCCATGGTCATTCCCCTGGACCCCTTCACAAGAACCCAGTCACCCGGTCCAATTCGGTCTTTGATACCTTCCAGAATCTCTTCTTTAGTACCTGTAAAAATATCACGGGAATCCATATCTTCGTCCATTGCACCCGTGGCCACGGTTTGGGCGAACTGACCTGTAACATAAAGTTTAGCGATATCTGATCCGGCGGCTATTCGGCCGATATTTCGGTGCATAGATTCTGCATACTCTCCAAGCTCAAGCATGTCGCCGGCAACCAGAATTCCCCTGTTGTTACCCTTCAATGACATAAGAGTATTTATAGCTGCTTTCATTGAGTCCGGATTGGCATTGTATGTATCGTCGATGATATTGATTCCCTTGCCGGTTTTTAATATATTCATCCTTCCCTTAACCGGTTTGAAATCTTCGAGGCCTTCTTTGATTTCCCCGGCGGTTAAACCTAATAGATATCCAACAGCTGCAGCCGCAAGCGCATTTGAAACCATAAAAATGGCCGGAGTTTTTAAATTCACGGTAATGCTTTCCTCAGGCAGTACCAAGGTAAAAGATAGACCTGTTCCCGTCCCCTTCACCGACAGAGCTCTTATCAAGGCGTTTTTTGAAAGTCCGAAAAGCAGAACATTCCTGGAAGTGTAATCGGCCAATTGTAACAGTCTATGATCATCGGCATTCAAAACCGCTGTTCCGTTCGGCTTGATTTCCTTTAAAAGTTCTGCTTTGGTTTGCATGACCGCATCCAGGGAACCCAATCCTTCAAGGTGTGCAGGTCCGATGTTTGTGATAACACCGATATCGGGCGAACAGATTTCGGCGAGGCGCTTTATTTCTCCGGGACTGTTCATACCGAGCTCCAGCACAGCCCATCTGTGGTTAAAGTTAAGATTCAGCAGTGTAAGGGGAAGCCCGATCTGATTGTTTAAATTCCCGAAAGTAGATAGCGTGGAAAAGCGTCTGGAAACGACCCCTGCTGTCATTTTGCGGGTACTGGTTTTACCGTTTGAGCCGGTTATGCCAACGACTGTTGCATTTGAGCGTTTTCGGTTAAACGCGGCGAGGTCGCCCAACGCTCTGGTTGTGTCGTTTACAGTTATACAGACAATACTATTTTCTATGGATTCCTTGCCGGGCAGCTTATCGGTATTGGCCCTGTCTATCAGAAGACCGCTTACTCCGCGCTCGATTGCGTCGCTGGTAAAACTGTGGCCGTCATGTACATCTCCCTTGATTGCAACAAAGAGCTCATTCACTGATATACTGCGCGAATCGATGGATATGCCTGAAAAAGAGTGTTTCAAATCACCGCATAAAAGTTCCCCCTGGGTTGCTTTGACAATTTCAGCAGTGGTCCAGGGGATCGGGTTACGAGCTTCGAGTTGCGAGTTTTGGGTTTCGAGTTCCGAATGACCTTGAGAACTGTATTCTGCACTTTGAATCTCTAATTTCGATAGCGCTGTTCTTGCCTCTTTCCTGTCATCAAAACTGATGGTATTGTTCCCTATTATCTGATACGTTTCATCCCCCTTGCCTGCGATCAGAACTATATCGCCCGGCCGTGACACAGTAATTGCAAGTTGTATGGCCATTTTGCGGTCTGGTTCTACAACATATCCTTTTTCCCGGAAACCTGTTGACAGATCGGTTAGCGTATAAACGTGCGGGATCGTTTTTTTCGTTCCATGAACGATTTGTTCAATAATTTCCATGGGCGGTTCTGTTCTGGGATTGTCCGATGTGATCACTGTAAGATCACAGAGTCTTGCTGCGGTTCGCCCCATCAGGGGCCGTTTGGTTTTGTCCCGGTTGCCGCCACATCCGAATACACAGATTATTCTGTTTGTGGCCGCCGATCTTAACGCTGACAGTACATTTTCAAGAGCATCCGGAGTATGAGCGTAATCAACATATATAAACCGGTTGATATCATTTGGAATTGATTCGAGACGTCCGGGTACTGCGCAAACCGCTTGGATGCCTGTTTTAATGGAATCTAAAGATAGATTGAGCACAATACCTACTCCTGTGGCGCAGAGAATGTTTTCCAGGTTATGTTTTCCCACAAGGGGTGATTTGAATTCAAAAGAGCCGGCAGGAGTAGAAATTTTACTGGAAATACCGTTCAGATCGTGCTTTATATCCTTTGGCCATATACTGTTACTTTTGGAAAAGCCCGCCGAAAGTACAGGCGGTTTCCCGATGCTTGCTTCAAGCAGTTTGATAAGCTCTTTTCCTTTTTCATCATTGTGATTGATTACAGCCGAAACCCGACTGTTTCCTGATACTGAATCGGGAATTTGTGTAAAGAGTCTTTTTTTGCAGGACCAGTAGGAATTCATATCTCCGTGATAGTCCAGGTGGTCCTGGGTTAGGTTGGTAAAGACCAGAAGATCGAATTTACAATTGCAAATCCTGTCGAGGTCGATGGCGTGGGAAGATACTTCCATAACAACATGGGTGATGCCGCTTTTGAGCATTTCAGCCAGAATTTTCTGCAGATCGTAAGATTCCGGCGTTGTCATGGGGTTTTGAAACGTTTTACCGGAATATCGGCAAGTTAGTGTTCCAATGACGCCGACCTTAATGCCGGCCTCTGAAAGCAGATGCTCCACTAAAAATGCAGTAGTTGTTTTACCGTTGGTACCGGTTATTCCGATTAAAAACAGCTTTTTTGACGGATTTGAGTAAAACCGATCTGATATTTTTGCAAGGGCATTTCTGGTGTTTTCAACTTCTATGATTATCGATTTTTTACTCACGGGTTTCTGGGTAACAATTGCTGATGCCCCCCTTGCCAACGCTTCATCAATAAAGTCATGACCATCTGCGGCAAAGCCCTTTATCGCAACAAACAGCCCCCCAGGCTTAACATCCTGTGCTCTGTAATGGACGGAACCTATTTCAGGGTCCGGTGAAAGTGAAAATTGCCCGGCATCCGGACCGGTTCCGTAAAAGCTTATAGGCGTAACCGTTTTCAATAAACTCGAAAGTTTCATCCTCTTGCTTCACTCTTTAAGGAGACAATTAATCTGCCGGTTTTGCTTTTTGGACGTATGTTCATATAATCAAGGGTGTTGCGGGCGATCTTTTTGAATACCGGGGCAGCAACAATGCTCCCGTAATGTTGTTTTTCAGGTTCGTCAATCACTACCAGGATCACCGCTTTTGGCATTTTTTCAGGTAAGAATCCGATAAAAGATGATATGTATTTGCCTTGGGCGTACTTCCCTTGTTCGCCGATTTTCTGGGCGGTTCCTGTTTTGCCGCAGACGGAATACCCTTCAAGTGCGGCATTGACTCCGGTGCCGCCTTCGGTAATGACGGTTTTCATGATCATGGCTAAAGTCCTGGCTGTTTTTTCCGAAATGATCCTTCTCATTCTTTTGGGGCCGAAGCTTTTTATCAGTTGTCCATTTTGATCGGTAATAGCCTGGACAATATAAGGCTTCATGAGCACTCCCTTATTGGCAATGGCGGATGTGGCCGAGATAAGCTGAAGAGCGGAAACCGAAATTCCCTGACCAAAGGATATGGTCCCGGCATCAATCTTTGTCCATCGCTTGTAAGGCGCCAGAATGCCGGCGGTTTCCCCGGGACAGTCTATTTCGGTTTTTGCTCCGAAACCAAAATCACGCAGCGTTTTGTAAAGAGATTGAGGTCCTGTGATTGCGCTGAATTTGACGGCGCCTATGTTGCTTGAATATTTGATGATTTGCTGCAGGGACAGCCACCCATGCTCGTGGGTGTCGTGAATAACGTGTTTTCCGACCTTGTAAGCACCGTTTTCGCAATAAAAAATACTATTGGGTGAGCAGTTGCCGGTTTCGATTGCAGAGGCCGCAGCAAAAATCTTCATGGTTGACCCCGGTTCAAACACGTCTGTTATGACTCGGTTTCTCCATATTTTTTGGGTAAAGTTATTTATTGCATTGGGGTTGAAAAAGGGATAGTGTGCCAGCGCAAGTATGGCCCCTGTTTTAGGAGCCATTACGATTGCCATCCCGGATTTTGCAGAAAATTTTTTAACCGCCTCTTCAAGTGCCTTTTCCGTAATATATTCGATTACGCTATCGATGGTAAGGATAAGATTGTTCCCGCTATAATTTAAACCCGTTGTTTTTTCAGCATCAAATCCCCGACCCAGAGCATCTTTTAAAATCGTGTAGTTGGAAGCGGAACCTTGCAGATATTCATTATAATAGAATTCAATACCTTCCAACCCATGATCGTCGATATTTGTAAATCCGAGAACCTGGGCAGCGAGTGTTTTGTTGGGATAAAACCGCTTATGTTCGGGTATGAAATCTACCCCGGCAATTTTAAGATTCCTGACCGCTTCGGCTTCTTTGGGTGTGACCTTACGCTTGATCCAAACAAACTTTTTATTGGACGCCAGTTTCCTGACAAGAGATTTGCGATTAATTTTTAGGATTTTAGAAAGTGGTTTTGCTATTGCCCGCGCATTTTTTATTTTTGGAGGGTGTGCTACGATGGATGTTACATCGATACTCATTGCCAGTTCTTTGAGGTTGGTATCGTATATGGTTCCGCGCTTTCCGTAAGATCTGCAGGAGACTTCATATTGGTTTGCCGCTTTTTGAGACAGCCAGGAGCCGCAAAACACTTGAAGATAAACCGCTTTGGCGCAAATTGCCGTAAAAAAAAGGCTAAAAATAGACCCCACGATGATAACGCGTAATCTTATATGTTTTTTCTCAATCGGTTTCATGGAATAATAATCATCTGCTCTCGTGTGGGCGTTATAAGGCCTAACTGGTTTTTTGCAATTTTGGCGATCCGCTCCGGAGATTTCAGCCTCGCCAGTTCAATCTTTAAGTTATTTTTCAAAATTATGAGATCCTGATGACGCTTGACTTCTCTTGAAATTTCATATCCTGCTCCGATCGTTTGGACCCGGCACCAGGTAAAAAACAAAAGTTCCGTAAGAAAGATGGTCATGAAAATGATCCATAGTAACGTTTCCTTGGGCTTGCGAATATTATTTAAAGCTTTAGGAAAACTCATTTTTTTTCGGCGACTCTTAACTTTGCGCTTCTTGCCATGGGATTATTTGCAACCTCGTCTTCTGTGGGGCGCACGACTTTTTTCGTCAATATTCGAACCAATGATTTTTTATTGCATGCACATTTGGGCAAACCCGGGGGACATATACACCCTTTTCCCAGGGCGTTCATTCGATGTTTTACAATTCGGTCTTCAAGGGAATGAAAAGATAAAGCACATAGTCGGCCTTTGGGGTTTAAAAGATTCGCAACATTCTCCATGAATAAATCGAGCATTTCGAGTTCCCTGTTGACAGCGATTCTAAGCGCCATGAACGTCCGTGTGGCAGGGTGGATTTTCTGCTTAAATAATACTTTCTTTGGAACAGCATCGCACACAATTTGGGCCAGCTCCCTGCTCGATCTGATTGCTTTGCGCCGCCTTTGCTCTACTATTCTTTTCGCTATTTGTCCTGCCCGGCGTTCTTCTCCGTATTTGTAAAAAATCTTTTTAAGGCTTTTTTCCTCCATGTTGTTGATTAAATCTTCAGCCTTTTTACTCGATTTTAAATTCATACGCATATCGAGCGGTTCGTCTTTGTTAAAACTGAAACCCCGACCGCTCGACTCGAGTTGATCAAGTGAAATTCCAAGATCAAGAAGAATTCCGTCTACCGCATCAATTTTCAATTGTTGAAGAATCTCAGGAAGATGAATAAAATTGTCATGAAAGAGGCGGATGGTTAAATTGATCGGTTTTAGAACCTTTTTTGCGTTCCTGATCGCATTGATATCTTGGTCAATGCCTATGAAAATTCCTCCCGGGATAATTTTTTTGCAAATAGCTCCGGCATGACCCGAACCCCCAAGGGTGCAGTCCACATAGATTTTCCCCGGTGTACAGTCAAGATAACAGAGCACTTCGGTAAGCATTACAGGGATATGTTTGAACGGCGCCATTAGAGTCCTAATTTTGCGATTTCGTTTCTTGCGTCCTCCTTTTTCATGTCTTTTTCCAGATGTATATTTTCTTTGTCCCAGCTTTTGCGTGACCAAATTTCAAAATGATCGAGGACGCCAACCAGTACAATCTCCTTGTCGATTTCGGCATACTGTCTCAAATTCTGCGGTATCAGGATACGATCCTGTTTGTCACAGGAGCATTCAAAAGCACCTCCGATGAAGACCCTTCTAAATCGGCGCATGTTGTCACTTTTTTCGGCCAGGGACAATATACGGGTTTCAATTTTACGCCATTCATCATATGGGTAGGCCACAAGCCCCCCGTCCATTCTGGAAATCATCACGCCATTTGATCCCTGTGCTTTGATGACATCACGGAACCTGGCCGGAATTATGATGCGCCCTTTTGAATCTATTGTATGAAATGAGCTTCCTCGGAACATTTTTCACCATAACAATCCACTTTAATCCACTTTTTTGTTAAAAGTACATTTTTTGATGATTGTCAAGAAAAAAATGCAATAAAATGTGATATTTTTTATAATAATTCACAAATGTTAAAAGTATAATGAAGATTAGATCGTGGGTGGAGGAAAGTGGATGTAAATAATAAACTTGAACTGCCAAGAATCTATTTGGAAGAAAAAGAATCTATAAAGTTTTGTTTCGAGAGTTCATAAGGTAATCAGCAGGTTTTAACTATCCGTATTTTCAACAAAATCCAAGTTCGCTTCACTCACATTGGAATGTTGAAATACTGGAATAATGGAGTGATGGAGATCATATCTCTTTTTGAAGTAATGGTGGAGGTTGCTTTAATATGGGTTGGCCGGAGAAGATCTAATGTTTTTCACTAATGTTCATAAAATATACAGGATAGATTATCGTAAGCTTCAATAATATACCGGGTCGGAATCAAATTTCCGTTCCATGGACTCCTCCTCTTCCTTGCTAAGTTTGCCCATTTCCACGAGAACTTTTCCGATATCCGCTTCTCTAAGTGTATCGATTCTCATCAGGAATTCTGCGTTTTTGTTAGATGCGTTAATAAACGTATAATCCGAAGTAAGCTTTGATTTATTTAATAATTTAACACTATTGCCCAAAAAAATAATATGATAGCTTAGTAAAAAGTATCCTGCAGCCCCTAAAAAAGCCAGTAGAATAAAAAACCTCGTTTTTTTCAACATTAATATTGATTCCTCAATCAAATTTTCTTTATTTGCTACAGAAGCATTTATCAGCTTATCGATTTTTATTCAACAAATATTATCCCCCCTTCGCTGATGAATATATGACAGATATAAACCCAAATATTTGGGGCACTGCGAAGAGATTGGGGAAACTAATAAGCTTATCGCTTTTCGAAAAAAGGCATGACCTCCTAAGTCTATACCTCTACTCGAATTCAAAACCAGAATAGTCTTTTATATCCTTAAAAATAGGGATGTGAAATTTAAGATATAATTCTTATAAATGGAATAATTGCTTCTCATATTTCTCAAGCTCTATTTCTTTTATAATATTTTGTATGTGGTTTTCGATTTCATCTTTATTAAAATCAATTTTTTGTTCTTTTAGCAACCGAATAAAAAAGTCGATCTGTTCACCATAGTGCTCGCCATAGGAATCTAAAAAAATAACGATATAATCCCGTAAGTCATTCAGATCATCATCTTCGAATGTTCTTTTGAACTTTTCATATTCCTGCCTCTGCTTTTCTTCATTTATGATCGAGTCCAGCTCTGTATATTTAAAGTCAAATCCTTTGCTTTGGAGCAGTTGTTTTAATTTGTCTGTATTAGGCCAGGCCGATCGGTTAGTGGCTACAAATCTTTCAACAAGTTTTTTATGTGGGCCGGATTCCAACATCATTTTATTCCGTTCGAATATTTTTCTTCTTTCTTTTTTTCGTTTTTCCCATTCCTTTTGATATTTTTTACGCAAAGCCTCCTCTTTTCGGTTATCTTTTTTGCGCGACTGGCGCTTAAAAAGGAACTCCCCTCGTTTTTTTTGTTCATAGTATAACGACGCAAAGAATATGAAGGGGAAAAATGCAATAATGCCAATTCCTATCAATCTATTGGTTAATTTGGAAGTTTCAGCACTACCTATTAGATAGCTTAACCCTCTATCATAATTGTCAGATTCTGTTAGTAAATTTATGGTGCCTATGGAGCAAGGACCTATCCATAAGATTAAAAATATTATACCCATAAATTTTGTTCTTTTTTTGCTTTTCATTCTTTTAATACAGGTTCTTTACGATAACAGGAAAAAGTTATTTGCGAAATAAATGGGAGGTGAGCGAAGCAACTAGTGTCCATCCATAAATGAGGATTTTTGTTCAAGATCAAGGTATGCGAAAAAAATAACCGTAGGCATATAGTTGATATTCCGAGGATTATTTTTTTCGCATAACGCAGAGATTGGGCAAAAAGACCATTTATGGATGGACACGAACTAACTTTTAATAAAGGTCACGACGTTAACCGTAACCCCATGGTTTTTGATGGTAGGCACGATTGGATTTGAACCAACGACTTCTACCGTGTCAATCTGTTTAAGCAATTTTTATGGCTTTTTATCCTGTTATTTAATGTTGTTTTTGCTTATGTATTATCAATATGTTATTAGGTTGTCAATTGCTTCTTGTTTAATTGTTTTTTACACTGTATTTGGATGTTATAGTAGCAAAATGGTAGCAACCAAATAGCTTTTAACCCTCCGATATTCTTAGTTTCCGGGGATAGGGTGACGTCCCCGAAAAGCGGTTTTCCTGGACCGCTTTCCCCGGATTAATTTCCAGGCCGTGACAGGGGTAGGATTATGGAAAAGGATTATCATCATGAGAACGATATCAGACTAAGATGTACTGAAAAAGCTTGGGAAAGTTTTCTTTTTTCAAAAGGA
>JAUWLP010000046.1 GCA_030613575.1 Desulfobacteraceae bacterium | reverse complement strand
AACCGAGAAATCCCTCACATGGTCATATAAGACACTTAAAGGGCGTGGAAGAAGCTCTCCCTTGATGCCGTATTCTTGAAGAAGCTTGTGAATGGTTTTAATGTCCTTGATTGTGGCTTTTCTAATCATGATAATCCTTATATTTTACAATGTTTCGTAAGTCAATAACGGGTGTCTTGATTTTCAGCGAAATCTTGTAGGTTCTGTTCCTTTTTTGAAAAGGGCTGTGACCGCCCCGGGTGAATCCTCAGATGCAATAAGGCCGGTTAACGAATCCATGCGTATCTTTACAAGATCATCCGGCATGTCAAAGTACTGAAAGGATTTTCCATCAAGTGCTTTGGTCATGAATTCTATCCATATGGGGAGAGCTGCTCTTGCCCCGGTTTCCCATTTGCCGAGGGTGGTAAACACATCTTGTCCCACCCATACCCCGGTTGCAATCGATGGTGAGAAACCTACAAAAAGGGCGTCTTTAAATTCGTTGGTGGTACCTGTTTTCCCGGCAACAGGACGGTTAATTACACGTGCTTTTTCCCCCGTGCCTTCCTGGATAACACCTTTGAGCATATCTGTCATGATGGCTGCGCTTGCTCGAGACATGGCCACTTTCTTTTGGGGTTTTACACGCCATACAAGCCGTCCGCTTGGTTCAAAGACTTCCATTACGCCGTAAGGTTTGATCAACTCTCCTTTGTTGGGGAAAACCGCATAGGCTGCCGTTAAATTTATAAGCTTTATTTCCGATGTGCCGAGGGCAAGGGAAAGATTCGGATGGAGTGTCGATTCGATGCCGAGAGAGTGTCCAAACATGGCCACCGATGAAGGCCCCAGCATTTCGATTAATCTGACCGCAGGTATGTTTTCCGAAAGTGTTAACGCCATTCTGAGCGTCATCTCACCCTTGTAATCTCCTGAAAAGTTTTCCGGCCTCCAATCGTTTCGCCGGTTTGCAATTTTAAAGGCTACCGGTGCATCGAGAATGGTTCTGCTTTGAGGAAAGCCATGTTCAATGGCATAGGCATAAACAATCGGCTTGAATGCGGATCCGGGCTGTCTTCTGGCGCTGGTTGCCCTGTTAAAAGGTGTTTTGTAAAAATTCTTGCCACCTATCATGGTAAGTATTCCACCGGATTGCACGTCCAAAGAGACCAGAGCACATTCAGGCGCAGGATTTTTTATTTTCTGCTTTTTCATCCTGTTTTCAAGGGCTAAAAGCCCGTTTACCACTGCATGCTCTGCCGCTTTTTGCAGCTTAGAATCGAGTGTAGTATAAACGGTCAACCCTCCTTTATAGAGTCTTGATGAATCCAGAGTTTTTTCAAGAAACTTCTTGATATAGGCCACAAAGTACGGCGCTTTGATCGGATTATTGTTTTGTTTCACAAGACAAAGCTGTTCCTCTCTTGCTTTAGTAAAGGCTGTTTCCGATATGATACCGGTATCTTTCATCTGCTTTAAGACAATATTTCTACGTTTTATCGCAAGATCTTTGTCAATTAGAGGGGAATATCGTGACGGTGCTTTGGGGAGGCCTGCAATCAGGGCGCATTCGGCAAGATCCAGGCCTTTTGTCTGTTTGCCGAAAAATATCCTTGCCGCCGATTCTACGCCGTAGGCACCGCTTCCGAAATATACCTGGTTAAGATACAGCTCCAGGATTTCATCTTTTGTATAACGTCGCTCAAGCTGAAAGGCCAGAAATGCTTCCTTGGTCTTGCGCAACAAGGTTTTACGGGGCGTCAGAAAAAGAGTCTTGGCAAGCTGCTGTGTGATGGTGCTGGCTCCTTCAACAAATTCTCCGGCCCGGATATCACTTATGACGGCTCTGAGAATTCCTTTCGGGTCGATGCCGCTATGTTGATAAAATTTTCTGTCTTCAGTGGCAATCAGCGCTTTCTTAAGATAATAGGGTATGACTTTGAGCGGAACCGGATCCCTTTTTTCTACAAAAAGTTCTGCCAGAAGAACTTTGTCCGCCGAGTAAATTCGTGTAACAGAAGACGGTCTAAACGTTTCAAGGCTAAGGATCTGGGGAAGATCATGGAAAAGGGCAAAAAATGCCCCTGACAAAATCCCGAAAAAGAGGCCACAGGCAAGGAAGAGTAAAATGGCGACGTTCTTTTTATTAATGTATTGACTGTTACTGTCCATAACTGTAAATACAGACCACGCAAGTTAGCGTCTCGGAATTTCTACAACTTAATGAAAATATAGGCCATTTTTTGAGGCTTGAATGCTTGCCTCGAATATGGAATAATGGAATAGTGAAATACTGGAAGGTTGGTTTTTAAAAGGATATCAGCTATTTTTAATTTTATCGTCAACACAAATTTTACCATTAACCCAATATTGCATTATCCCAGAACCCATTATTCCATTATTCCGGCATTCCAATTGGGGCGAAGCCCCTAACTTGTTTCCGAAACGTTCATTTAAGGAGAATTCAAATGACACATCATCATCACCACCACCATGACCATGATCATGAAATTGAGAGTACTTTATCATTTGACGAAAAAATGATCAAACTGCTTGAACACTGGGTAAAGCATAATGATGATCATGCTGAAACATACAGGGGTTGGGCAAAAAAAGCAAAAGAGAAAAATATGGACGAAACCGGCTCGTTGCTTGAAGATGCAGCTGAGATGACCCTTGAGATCAGCAAAAAGTTTGAAGAAGCGGCCAGGATCATCCGAAGATAATCGGTTTTTGTGCAAAGACAGGAAGTTGATCAGGAGCAATTTGCATCAACTCTTCTAATCAGATCATTGGATGTGTAATAGTTGTTTAGTGCAACGAACACATTGCTGCACGGCTGGGCAAAAGGTAATGATTGTCCATCCTGATCGAAAATAGCGTTTATCTTATCCTGTTTTGCAGGACCTTTTCTACCGAGGACTTCAATAACATCTCCTTTGAAAACCTTGTTGCGAACTTCAATCTTTGTACCAAGTTGTGTTGCACTTTCTGTTACTTTTCCGATAAACGTATGTCCGGCATCTTTTGTTTTTTCATAGGCCGGGGATATCTGGTCAGGGTCGCCAAAATAGAATCCCGTACAGTAACTTCTGTGACTGATTCTGCCAAGTTCTTTAAGCCAGTCTTCTTTTACACTGTAATTTGCTCGATTCTTATAATAATCGTCGATGGCTTCCCGGTAGACCTTGACTGTGGATGCCAGGTAGTTGATTCCTCTCATTCGCCCTTCGATTTTCAGAGAAACTATACCGGATTCGATAACTGCAGGAATATGTTCAATCATGCAAAGATCCTTTGAATTGAAGATATAACTGCCGTGGTCATCTTCGGCGATGGGCATGTATTGGCCGGGCCTTAATTCTTCTACTATCGCATATTTCCATCTGCAGGATTGAGAGCACATCCCTCGATTGCTGTCACGATTGGACATGAAACTGCTCAGAAGGCATCGACCTGAATATGATATGCACATGGATCCGTGGACAAAAGCCTCAATTTCTAAAGCACAATTTTTGACAATCTCTCTTATTTCATTTAAAGACAGTTCCCTTGCGACGTTTATTCTTTTAACACCGAGTTGTTGCCAGAACAGAGCACTTTTGTAATTGGTTGTGTTGGCCTGAGTGCTGAGATGTATGGGCAGTTGCGGTATGATTTTAGACGCCATCCTGAATATTCCCGGGTCTGCTACGATTAGAGCGTCCGGGCCGATTTCTTCCAGTATATTAAAATATTCTGCAATTGCCTTTTGATCGTCATTTCGCGGGTAAATGTTACAGGCCACATATACTTTGACACCGTGTCCGCGGGCAAAATTGACAGCTTGTTGAAGTTCATCGACGGTAAAATTTTCGGAAAAGTTTCGCAGGCTGAATTCCTTACCTGCAAGGTAAACCGCATCGGCTCCATAGTGGATAGCGATCTTTAGCTTTTCAAAATTTCCTGCCGGCGCAAGGAGCTCTATTTTTTTGGGTGTTTCAATCATTTTATAATGGGTCTTCACAGGCGGCTTTGCACTTTTGATCGACCTTTGAAATTCTTATGATCTATTTTTTAGAAAGGGAAGTTGTTCCTCAGTAAGATCAGTAAGATTAGGATACTGTTTATCCTTTTCCGAAATGATCGGATCTTCAACCGGCCAGTCAATACCGATGTCAGGATCAGACCAGATGATTCCGCCCTCGTCATCAGGCGCATAAAAATCCGAGCATTTGTATAAAAAACGGGCGGTTTCGCTCAGCACACAGAAGCCGTGAGCAAATCCTTGGGGAATAAACAGCTGGCGCTTGTTCTTATCCGAAAGATGAAAACCGGTCCATTTGCCGAAAGTAGCGGAACCTGGCCGGATGTCGACCGCCACATCAAATATCTCACCGGTTATTACCTGTACCAGCTTGGCCTGGGGATTTCTGATCTGGTAGTGAAGTCCCCTGATGGTGCCCTGCACGGAATAAGAAATATTATCCTGGACAAATGCCGTATCAATGCCGGCTTTCATGTATCTGTTCCGGTTGTATGTCTCCATGAAAAAGCCGCGGCTGTCTTCAAATACTTCAGGCTCAATGATAAGGATGCCTTCTATTGATGTTGTGACGATATTCATGATCCGCACCTTTGACAGGAAAATATTTATAACACGAGAAATTATCTTTTACTAGTACATTAAATCACCAATTTGTCAACAACTGAAGCCTTTATATCCTTGACAAAGAAATGAATAGACGATATGTTTCTTTATAATATATTCACTATTATTTTTTATCATGAGGTTAAATTATGGCCGAGGATCAAGTCGGTGTGGTTATCAATTTTTATGCTAAACTGAGTGTTGCTGCCATAAAGGTGACCGGCGGGAGCATTAGAAAAGGTGATCTGCTGAAGTACAAGGGACACACCACCGATTTTACCCAAGAAGTGACCAGCATGGAAATTGAAAATCATCCTGTGGAAGAAGCCAAGGCAGGTGATTTAGTGGGATTGAAAGTAAAGGAGAGAGTTCGAGAAAAGGATAAGATCTATAAAGTGATTGAATAACCTTTAATCCACTTTCAAACCTTGATGGCTTCGTAAAAAGTCCAACTTCTGCGTTGCGCCGCATTCCTTTGTCACTCTATTTCGAGGATTAAAATTTGAGTCTGACCCCAGAGAAATACGTCCCAGTACGATTTTCCGAACCTACGGGATAAACTGCGCTGTTGCTACCGCAAATTTCACCCCGATGGAATAAAAGACGAAAACAGATTCCACCCCGGTTAAATAAAGGCCAAAAACATTTAACGGGGTAAATGGGGCAAGCAGTGCAGACGCAGATATTGGCGGAAAAGACAGTTTTAGTTCAGGCACTATATATAGTCAAGAATTTGAGCAAGATCGGTTATCACAAGATCGGCAGAAAGATCTTTGCACTTGGGATCATTTTTTCTCAACCTCAGCGATCTTGCATCACCTGCAAAGAGTCCTGTTTTGAATCCCGCCTTTTTTGCAGGATAGATATCGTTTAACATATCATTTCCGAAATATATGGCTGAATGTGCAGGGATATCCATGTTTTTAAGCTTTTCAGCCGCAACCTGGAACATGAAAGTCGATGGTTTTGCATATCCGAATTTGTATGAATAAAGAATAAGGTCGGGATGAAATCCAAGAGCTTCCGGGTTTGAGTCAAGAAACCAGTTAAACAGATATGGGGTATAAAACTGGGCGTTTGATATAATGCCCATCGGAATCTTCGAATCCTGGCAGACCGAAAGCACCTTTTCAAGGTGCGGCATGGGATATACGGGATTTGCAATCAGTTCAAATTCTACGGCAAATGTCCGAACGGTTTCAAGGTCATTATTTTCGAGCACACGCATCCATATCTGGTCTATTTCTACTTCCGGGAAATCAACCCCTTTTCTTTTGAGTATTTCATGTTGGTTCTCTATGGCAGCGAAAAATTGCTTTAAAACGGTTTGAGGTCCCTTTTTGATTCTGAATTTTTCAAGTAATTTTTCAAGTTTTTCCGTTTGCGGTGATTTTCTCTTTGCCATGCTTATGTCACCTGATCTGCTGATAAAGAGTGTGCCATACAGGTCAAAAAGAATAGCCTCGACCTTTTCTTTTAGTTTTCCGCTTTGACCCAAAGAACCCGAAAGCGGGGAAATAGGCCTTATATATTTAGAGATCAAATCATTTTTTTTCATAATTTTACCATTGGTGAATTCGTAAAAAGTCTGATTTTGCTCGCTCCGCAAGCAATTTTGGGATTCATGACTCGCCTGGCTAAATTGCAAGAACTCGGGCTAACGCCCTCAAACAGCTTGCAATTTTTAACGCCAGGCTCATCATGAATCTTTCTCCAAAATTGCTCGATGTCGCTCGCAAAATACTTTTTACGAGATTGTCACCATTTGAGAAGGCTGAAATCTTCCGGAGTTAGAAAATTTGAAAGAAGAACTTTTTTGTCTATTTTATGGCAAACGTTATCCTTGATCACTCTGGAATAGATATCAACGAGTTTTTTCCTGTATTTAGTTTTGTTGTAATTAAGCAGCACAGCATTCATGTTATTTTGTATCAGAGCATCTTTGTCTGACACTTTTCCTGGGTTTAAAAGGAAAGGGTTAAGATACATCAGCCTGTCTCGATTCGACTTATTGGAGAGCACATTAGATATTATAGTTTTTTGAAAGGCTTCATCAAGCAGTCCAAAATCGATGGTTTGGTTTGCTGTTACTTTTTCAAAAGCGCTTGCGATTTTCGTTTCATCGATAATTATTCCGAACATGGAACAAGCTTTTCGTATGCACGCCTGCCAGGTTCTAAATAACTTATCTTTGCCGAGCCATTCCACTGGAACCGCCAGCCGTGTGTAAAGATGATCCAGCCAGACCCCTTTTTTTTCAAAGTCATGGCATATTTCCGGTAGTTTCCTTCCCCAAAGGATTTTTTTTGCGGTCCAGGGTTCGAGAAATGAAAACCCGAACCCCTCGGTAATGCTTGTGGTGATAAGAAACCTGGCGGACATGACAAGTTCCGAAAATTCATGTGATAAACCGGCTTCAAATATAACATTCAGATTCTTTTCTTCTACAAACGCTTTCCATTGCGCATGGCTTTCGAGATCTGCCGGGCTGTTGGGCGGGAGCGTAATTGCAAGGGTTTCATTGTTTTTGAAAAACAGGGAGATAAGGATTGCTTCTCCAATATTTTTTCTCCGGAGTGCTCGAATAGGATACAAAACGAGGTTTTTTTGGGTTGCGCCCGTTGTGCTTAAATTAAAAGGCTTTATGGTGTTGAAAATTTTATGTAACCCCTTTTCTTTTAACCCTGATTTGAGCAGTATGTTGTAATCCCTTGAATTAATTACGCCGTAATGGGAGTCCTGAATATATTCATCTTCAGAAAAGTATACCAAGGGACGTCCGTCTTCCGCAAAGTCATGGATCTGAAGAAAAAGTTCGATCTTTTTGTTTTGGAGCGCTTTGAGAATTTTCAAGAAATCGCTGTTTTTTGCCAGTGTGGGGTTGTGAACGTGTACAAGGTCACATCCGCTTTTCCATTTTAAATCGATCGCTCTTGTGATGGAGGCCGCAATATCTTCGGGGTCTGATCTATTTTGATCCTGGCTATCGTAACCAAGTCCAGATATATGAACGGTATCGCAAGGAAAGGCCGATTCCGGGGGGGCGCCTGTCAATACCAGTACGTCACAAGTATCACGGAGAGCTTCCACCTGCTGTTTTAAAACCGTTGTTACGCCGCCGGCTTTGAGATGATAATGAATAAATGCTATTTTCATTTTAAGAAATATAGGACAAGTAGATTTGAGTGTCAAAAAAATAATAAAAGTTCAGGGGCTTTAGATCTTTTTTAACCACGAATGGACACGAATGCACACAAATTAAAAAATATTATGTGTGTTGATTAGCGTTTATTTGCGGTTCAGGGGCTTTAGATCACTTCAAACTTAAACGTATCGGGGGTGACGAAATGGACAAAAAAGATCTTCCGATAATCTCGTCTGAAAGGGGGGATGACCTTCATAATCTGGAGATTGCAGATTCTTCAGACCTTATCAGATCCGCGTCCGCCCAAAAAGTTTATCAAAAATATGGTTTCTTGCCACACTAATAATTGAATATTTTCAATTGAAGCCTGACCCCGGTACCATCTTCCGGAGCTACGGGGCAGGCGCCGGGATTGGGCAAAAAGGGGCGTTTTGCAAAGGTCTCGGGTTTAGATATTATCTTTTAAAAGCATAGTAGCAGGGTCAAGAAACAATGCAGGCCGGTCGGAACCCCCCGGTTCTCCCTTTAATGTAATAACATGGATTTTCTTGCCTTCAGGCTGGAGCTGGATAATAATGTCAAACAGGTCGGAGACATCCAAAATAGGAGCCGGTATGCCGTCAGGCCCGGATTTTTCATGACGATGGGTTTTCACGGCAAACCAGACATGCAACCAATGGTTTTTGGCAAGCCTTTTTAAGTCAGAAAGGGATGCTCTTGCGGTTTCATTAAAGTGAAACCCGTCAATCAGAACCATCTGGGGTGAAAAAATATTCTGTTCCTTCAGGTCGGTCAACCTTTCTTCAAGTTTGGGCACACTAAACCCCTCAACCTTGAAAGTCATGATGAATCTGTGCGGCAATAAGTCTTCCCATAGTTTGTTTATCTCTTTGGCATCGTATGATTTGGTTAGATGGCGGAAGACCTCCTTGTACCACAGACTAATTTTATTGACCGGGTCGTCGAGGCTGATATGAAGAACATATTTACCTTTTAAAAGTGTATGTAAGGCCAACTGAACCAGCAGCGCAGTTTTACCGACTCCCGCACGTGCAAGAACGGCTCCAAAGTCTCCTTCAGGAAGGATATCTTCGGTTTCATTTCCTATGAACCTTAAAGGATTTTGGAGGATAAGCTCCTTTTTTATCATAATCATTTTCCTTTCTTTTCTGTTTCCGCCTTTTTGGCCAGTTCATCGGCAATAGATTCCGGCACCTGTTTATAAGAACCCAATTCCATGGTAAACTGGGCTTTGCCTTGTGTCGATGACCTTAAGACGGTTGAAAAGCCAAACATTTCAGCAAGGGGAACCCGGGCTTCAACAACGCACAGAGGACCTTCGTCCTGAGAACCGACAATAATGCCACGGCGTTGGTTTAAAAGCCCCATAACAACACCTTGAAATTCGGATGGTGTTTCCACGACGACTTTCATGATCGGTTCATGAATCACCGGTCCGGCCCTGAAATAACCTTCACGAAAGGCTCCCCGGGCCGCTGCCATGAATGCCATTTCAGATGAATCAATCGAGTGTGAAGCTCCGTCATTGATCACCACTTTAATGCCGGTAACGGGAAATTCCATTTTTGGCCCCTTTATAATGGATTGTCTGAAGCCCTTTTCGCATGAAGCGATGAACTGGGTTGGGATTTTGCCCCCTACAATTTTATTCTCAAAGATGAATTCGGTTCCGGTGACAGGCTCCATATAACCTGCCACACGACCGTATTGTCCGGCTCCACCGGTTTGTTTTTTATGAATATAATCGAATTCAGCTTTGCGGGTTATGGTTTCCCTGTAAGCAACACGCGGTTTACCTGTGGTAACATTGGCGGTATATTCACGGTGCATTCGTTCCACATAGACTTCAAGGTGAAGTTCTCCCATTCCCTCGATAATGGTTTCCTTGGTTTCATCGTCAACATAAGTTCTGAAAGTGGGGTCTTCTTTGCTGAACCTGTTAAGGGCTTTGGACATATTTATCTGGGATGTGTTGTCTTTGGGAACAATGGCAAGTGAAATAACAGGATCGGGGACAAACATGGATGTCATTGTCAGGTTGAGGCCGGGACTGACAAAAGTGTCTCCTGAAGCACAGTCGATTCCGAAAAGGGCTCCTATATATCCCGCCGGAATGGTTTCAATGTCTTCCATCTGGTCTGCGTGCATGCGTACAACCCTGCCGACCTTGATTTTTTTCCCGTTTCGGACATTGACTATGGCATCGCCTTTGGAAAGGGAACCCTGATATACTCTTATGTAAGTTAATTGACCATATTGTCCCTCTTCGAGTTTGAAGGCCAGGGCAACAAACGGTTTCTCCAATTCACTTGTCAGGGTAACAGGCGTCTCGTCATTATCCATGTCAAGAGCCTCATTTTCTACATCAGAAGGGCAGGGGAGCAATTTAGTGACAGAGTCAAGGAGCGGTTGAACACCCTTATTTTTATAAGCCGATCCCATGAAGACCGGTGTCATTTGGCGTGTCAGGGTTCCCCGGCGCACAGCCGAGATGATCATTTGTTCGGTGACCTCTTGTTCTTCAAGAATAGCTTCAGTCAGTTCGTCCGAAAACATGGAAGCCGCATCCATAAGTTTTTCTCTTCTTTGAATGGCTTCGCCAAGAAGATCCTGTGGTATATCCTCGATCCGAACATCTTCTCCGTTTGCACCGAAAAAATAGACGGCTTTCATTGATATAAGATCGACAACTCCCTCAAGATCAGCCTCAAGCCCGATGGGGATCTGCAAGGCCACAGCATTGTGCACCAGTTTTTCTTTGAGCTGATCAATGACCCGAAAGGGATTGGCTCCGCTCCGGTCACATTTGTTGACAAAGGCTATACAGGGCACTTTATACCTTTTCATCTGCTGGTCAACAGTGATGGATTGGGACTGAACACCGCCTACAGCGCACAGAACCAGTATGGCACCGTCCAGGACTCTCAAAGACCGCTCAACCTCTATTGTAAAATCGATATGTCCCGGGGTATCGATAATATTGATCTCGTGGCCAAGCCATTCACAGTAAGTTGCGGCTGAAGCAATAGTGATGCCGCGTTCTTTTTCAAGCTCCATGGAATCCATGGTTGCGCCAACACCATCTTTCCCTTTTACATCGTGGATAGCATGTATCCTTTTTGTGAAAAAAAGGATTCTTTCAGTTAGTGTGGTTTTTCCGGAATCAATGTGTGCGCTGATTCCTATATTTCTCACTTTGTTAATAGCGTTTTTCATGGTGATGGTATTTTTCTGTTTTTCAGGATGAATAAATACGGTGCAAAGTAATTGCATAAATGTGTTTGTCAAGGAATTCTTATCTCAGACCTCGTATATTATTTTTACATTGAATACCTGGTTTTGGGCCAGGACAGAGATAGATGGCTCTGCCTTGGAATTTTGTGTCTAAAATCACAAATTCCAAGCACCAAATTACAAATAAATCACAAATTCCAATATTCAATGACCAAAACCTTCCATGACGAGACATTGTTTGGATTTTCTAATTTCGGTCATTGGAAATTGTTTGGTATTTGATATTTGATATTTGGAATTTCAATTTATGCTCAGTTTTATTTTTATAAGGCCGATTAAACAAATTCCGAAAACAAGCATAAATCCGATTGAGGGTACAAACCCTATCTTCAATGCAACCCAGCTCACTCCCACCAGAGGTAACAGGCCCACGCGAACAATCGCCCGCAAGCCGGCGTGTCCGGCGATGAAGTCGGCCGCTGCCGGTGAGTAAGTGTAATAAAAATTTACCAAAGTTCTGCCGGGACTGTTGGTGAGCAGAAAGCGGTCGCGCATTTCACGCAACACCTTAACGTGTGGTTCCATGGGCGAACCGTAAGCTGCCGTGGCTATGAAGCAGCCGCCACCACCGCCGCCACCGCCACTGCCACTGGTGATAATTACGCTGCAGCTACTCAAATTTAACCTTCCATGGCCATAGATGTTGTCTTTTCCACTACTTCCCATGTCTATGGCTGAAGCGGTCAGACATCCCCATAACTGCGAGACAGAATAGGTTGGATATCTCGATAGAAGTAGTGCCGCGGCGCCGGCAACATGGGGACTGGCTGCACTGGTACCCGCGAAGTGGCCATAAATAAAATTTGAAACATTGTTCGGTCCGCAGATATCCGGCTTAATCCTTCCGTCGTTGGTAGGACCTCTGGAACTGGAGGTTTCCTGGGGACCTGTTGTCCAGTCACTATAGTCAATTGCACCCACAGCCATCGCTCCATCGGCATCCGCAGGGCTTAAAAGGCTGCTTGAGGCTACCGCGGGAGTTAAATCGTGGTGTACACTATATACCTCCAATCGGTGATTTGAGGTTGCACTATATTGATAGATCGAAAGATAGTATGGACCTGTTGACGGTGACGGTACGGAATAAGAGATTTGTTCTATCGGTTCTTGCGAACCTGTTTGGCGAGTAGTACTCACTGCAACCGGATTCAGAGGATCGAGCGAGCTGTCAAGAAGATACAGGTCATAGTCTTGACCTGTCGTAGGCCAGGCATCCCATGTTAAATAGACTTCGATGGTTTGACCAGCACTGGCAGTTATATTTATTGTTTCATCACTCCCTGAAACATTGTGCCATTTATCATTGTCAGAATCAGTGAAAGTGGCCTCGTAGTGCCGGGTTGCCTCGTTGCCAACGGCATTAACCCATAGGATGCCGTTTGCATAGGCATCGTTGGCAGAACAAACAGCATTGCTGTTATAACACTCACCATCATAAAAATTAGAGTTAAGCACCACTAAAGAATGATTAATGATCTTGATTCCATGGTTTATAGAGTAATTTTTTGCATCCCACAAATCTAATGTGTAAGCGACTTTTATCAGATAAAGATTAGCACCAGGGGCCATGTCGTAAACAATCTCGGCCACGGCTGTTCCGTGTTCTTCTGTTTCTGAAGAAAAATTGGCCGACACACAGCTTGCCCCGGTGCAATCGATCTTTATAACATTGTTTGGAAGGTCACCGTTTGATATGGCAGAAGATAAATTATCAAATCCCACATCTATCACTGCAACATTTACGCCGGAACCGGTATATCCATAGGAAGAGGCTCCGGTCAGGCCCACCCCTTCACTCTCAACAGCCACAGGTATAAGTTTGTCGGGTGTCTTTATAAATGAGATCCCTTTTACGGTATCGGCAATGGCGGTTAGCATATCAATGGGAACTTCTGCTCTGGTTACGTTACCAGCCTGTTTGATAATTTTGGCGCCTAAGTTATAAAGAGAGGTTTCATCAACGCTTGTGCCGGGTTCTGACATCAGATAGACGTTGATCTTATCCTGGTCTTGGGTGTTTATGTTCATGCCCTGTGCAAACAACCGGCCGGCCATGGCGCTTTTTTCATATTCTACCTCAAGTTTTTTCAGGCAATTAGCCATTTTGGGATGAACATTTTCCTTTGCCGGAGCCATATGCAGGTCTTGAGCAAAGGCAAGAGCGAAAAAAGCAAAATTAAGCAACAAAATTGTGCCGAATATTATTAAAAGTTTTCCGTATTTGATTATATTCATATTTTTATTCTCTCGGTTTTATAAGTCTGTTCGGAAGCTTTATTGACTGAATAACGGGTTCATTTGACAGGGGGATTAATCGATTTACCGGAACCAGCGCCCTTGAAAGGTTTCCGGCTTTTTTCTCAATTGTTATATTATGATTTTTTAAAATATCCTCTCTTTGCCGGATTGAAGAACCCGGATCAAAGGTGATGTATACCTTCACCAGACCTTTGGTTAAAAAAATATTACGTTCCTTTGCAAAATTATCAGGGTCTGGCGCAACAGCAAGTTCGTAAAGAACCGAGGTCAGCTTCAGTTCTTCAGGAGGTTTATGCTGCTTGTTAAATTCTTTGGGTAATGTCTTTTCTTTATTTTCCGGAACAGAATTGGTGACATTAAGATCGCTTTCAGATTTTGTTACACATCCTGCAAGCATAACAGCTAAAATTATTAAAAATAGTCTTTTCATCTTAGATTATCAGCATCGAAACGCTTGGGTTCTGCTTCAGAATAGTGTATGATTTTTATTATCGGCTCCTTAACCAAATTGAAAATATTAAAACGCATCCAATATCAATCTGCAAGGCTTAGGTCAACAAAAATGGAGAATAAATAATTGGTTATGCAAATCGGCTCAAAAAAGTGGAATAATGTTATATATGACGGCGCCAAAGATCTTGAAATTCAGATTGATAGGGGGAAAATAGATCAATTTGGAATCCATGCCTTTGAACTTATAAAATGGACCCGAAAGACCAAACTGACTGCCATTTCCGATCCTTTGGAGATTGCGGTAAAGCATTTTCTGGATTCCATAGCACCGGTCCCGATTATTCCTCCGGATATCTCTTTGCTTGATATCGGTTCGGGCGGCGGATTTCCCGGGATTCCACTTAAGATCATGATACCGTCTTTATCTGTTACTCTTATCGATGCTTCCAGAAAAAAGGTCAGTTTTTTAAAACATGTGATCAGAATGCTCGGTCTTGATAATATTAAGGCTTGTCATGTCAGGGCGGAGGATCTGTCCAGAGATCGCATCTTTAATAATACTTATGATGTTATCGTAAGCCGCGCCTTATCTTCCATGGTTAATTTTGTTCAGATGTCATTGCCCTTGCTGGCAAAAGATGGGTTTATAATAGCCATGAAGGGGAAAGCATCTGCCAAGGAGATCGAATCAATTCAGTCACTCATAAAGACTAAGTCTGACACGCAGGAAAACAGTATAAGCAATTTTAACCTGGTGTTGAAAAACTATAGACTCCCGTATCTGAAATCGGAAAGGTCTATCGTGATTTTAAAAAGTGTTCTCTAATGCATAATTTAGGTTTTTATAGGTATGGACAAGTATAAATTCTTTTGATATTGATCTGCAACTTAAAATAGTCCAAGAAGTATTGGGAGCTTAAAAAAAACGCAAGAAAAAGGAGAAAAACTATGCTCGGTAATGACAAGAAAAACAAGATCGATTTAACCGTGGACCGGAATAATCTTTACCGTGAGGAATCCTTCACCGATATCAAAGTCGCCGCCATAAGGCGACTCACACCTGTAAAGCCCGATGGATCTGATGATGAAAGCCGTGATTCCATTTTTATGGCACAGACACAGTTGATGTCACCATCGGGGCCCGTAGTACTTCAGTCTATTCTTGATGCCGGGAATTTAGAACAGGCCATGGAGAAATTTCCCGCGGCAATGCAAAAAGAGATGGACAAGGTAATGGCAGAGGATAAAAAAAAGGAACAGGGGAAGGTTGTTTGATAATCAGGTTGAATAAGCTATGGAAAAACCGGAAAACACATTAAGCGGTACCTATCCAAACCGTCCGCTTGTGGCAGTGGGGGCCGTTGTTTTTAAGGAAGAAAAGGTCTTGCTTGTACTGCGCGGTAAACCGCCTGCTGAAAACCGGTGGTCCATTCCCGGAGGATCAGTTAAGTTGGGCGAGACCCTTCAGGAAGCAGCAGAACGTGAAATAATGGAAGAGACCGGCCTAACCATACAGGCCGGAGACCCTGTATATACATTTGATGTAATTAAACGTGACCAAAAAGGGAAAATCCTATTTCACTATGTGATTGTGGACCTGGAGGCCGATTATGTGAGCGGAGAACTCAGACCCGGTGATGATGCCATTGACGTATGCTGGGCCTCACCCAGAGACGTCAAAACCCTGAAGGTTAGCGCTGCGACGCATAAGCTGTTAAAGCAATGCTACAGTTCCGGGTGGCTGTAAATCAAAACTGTTGGTTATTGAAATGCCCGTTGCTGTTCGTGGCATACTTAAATAGTGTCTGAACGAAAACTGTCTTTTCCGCCAATATCTGCGTCAGACTCAAATTTTAATCCTCGAAATACTACCTGTATTACTGTGGTTAAAATTTTCGTCTTTCTTGATCTTAACAAAAAATCCTAGTTTTCGTTCGGGCACAAAATATGCGGAGCAATGGAGTATAAGGAGTTAATTTATGGTAAATGTACCCTTTAGCGATTACTATGAAGATTTACAGATAAGCCCCAATGCCGATAAGGAAATGATCGAGCGAGTTTTCCGGATATTGGCGAAACGATATCATCCCGATAATACTGAAACCGGCGATGCTGAAAAGTTCAACGTGCTTTATGAAGCATATCGAGTTCTTTCCGATCCTGAAAAGCGGGCGGCCTTTGATGCAAAATACGAGAAGTTACGCGCGTCTAAATGGAAGATCGTTGAAGAAGCGTCACAGTCTGAGGGCTTTGAGAATGATGAGCGGATACGTCAAGGAGTTCTTTCATTGCTGTATGTTGCACGCAGACAGGATGCTCTTAATCCAGGAATGGGCATCATGGAATTTGAGAAACTGCTTGGATGTCCCCGACATCACATGGAGTTTCATATTTGGTATCTCAAAGAAAAAAACCGGATCCGTCTCACTGATACAGGGGAGTATGCCATCACAGCGGATGGTGTAGATAAGATGGCAGAGAACGATATGTTGTTGAGAAAGGATCGTTTATTGCCGGGGATCGGTGAGTCTTCAACAAAGAGCGGGGAATCAATGGATTCGGACCCCGACGACAAAGCCCATTTGTAAAGAATCCTGGCCCAAAGGACCAGGCTTTGGTTTGCCCCTGAAAGGGGCTGTTTTACTTAAAACCGTACAAGTTAAAAGTGCCTAAAGTGATCTAAAGTGCCTAAAGTTATGGTGTCGCTTCGCTCCGCTGTTTTTAT
>JAUWLP010000098.1 GCA_030613575.1 Desulfobacteraceae bacterium | reverse complement strand
CGGTGACAACATGACCGATGAATACCAGACAGAAATAATTGTTGGCCTTTCGGACGGGGAAAAAAAAGACCTTGAAAAATTGATAACCGAGTTCAGAGAAAAGGAGTCTTCAGCGCCACCGGATCCATCTGCCGAAGATGTTCATAATCAGATTAAATCCATGAGTGCAAAACTTGCACAATTTGGTGATGTTTTGCTGAAATTCGATACTAAAATGAAGTCATTTTACGAAATATTGCTCCTTTCTTATAAAAAAAGTGAGATAATGAACCAGCGTATAGATACAATTATTGAAATAATGAAAGACCGAAAAAACCTTTAGCCCTTAGTGCTCTAATTCGTAAATTCGATTACGTATTTTTATTAAGACAACTATCCCGTATAAGTTGAATTCTAAAAGTTTGAAGTTTGAAGTGCCTAAAGTGAGCTAAAGTGAGGAACGCGCTTTCAGCGCGATCAATTATAATTAAAATTAATAGAATACCTTAACTTTAGGCACTTTACACTTTTGCACACATAGAATGAATAAACCAAGTTATAAATACGTTACCGTATTTATGAATATATGTACTTAGGGTTAGTTAGCCGGAAGGTGAATTATGAACAACAGGACTGACATGCAGGACAGCGTCGTAAGCCGTATTATTGACGGATCTATCACCATCGACTCTCTCACAGAATTTGAAAACCTGCTAAAGGTTTTTCCAAATAATCCGCGACTCCGTAGAGTCTTTGCAGACTTCCTGGCACAAGAGAAATCGTTTGACGCTGTCGATGCATACAGAATATCAGCCAACCTTTTTATCCAGGCTGGCCAGACGTTGCAGGCGATTGTTTCCAAAATCTTTGAGTGGCGCCTCGCTAAGCCGTCCCATCAGGAAGAACAGGCATTCTATTCAGACCTTCATAAAGGCAGTTCCAAAGAGGCTCCGGTGCAAAGTTTTTTTACCAGGCTGTCATTTCAACAGCTTATCGCTTTTATGAATGAGCTAACTCCCCGGTATTTTCCTGCACAAAGCACGGTAAAAAAATTCGGCGATCAGGAAAATGATATCAGTTTCGTGGTTTCCGGAGCCCTGGAAGAAACTACTCACCATCGTTTGAAAGAGGACGAAAAGGTCCGGGAAAAAACAAAGAAGGACCTTATAGAAAACGACTTTTTTGGTGAAATTTATCCATTTGAGGAGGAAAAAGTATCTCAATCAGATATTAAAACGATCTCTCGCGTTGAATTGGCCAAAATCTCCAAATCGATGCTGACGAAAGTTTGCAGAGAATACCCTGATATCGAGCCTCTGGTCCATCGTCTCTACGAAGCCCGTTTGGAATCGGATGAAAAAGAATTTTCGAAAATGGTTCGAAAAACAGTCAGGCACCAGCTCCCCACACAGGTAAATCTTAAGGTTTTCCAGGATCATGGCGGGAAAGCCCCTTTGGAGCTCACCGGGTTCACGGATGATATTTCCTTAGGCGGAGCATGTGTGGTTTTGGGTGCGAAGTATCAAATCGGTCGTTCTTTTGACCTGACCGGAAGAAATGTTAAAATCCAGATGTTTTTACCGATAGAATCTATTACGCTTAATATATTGGGCACTATTGTCTGGGACAAGGATGTTACCCTTGAAGGGAAAACAACAGCCATCGTCGGTATCCAGTTCAAAGAGATGACTGGTGCTGACCGCGGGCTGTTGAAGGATTACTGTTATGGATCCGAGGGAGAGCAAAACCTTATATGGAGTTTATGGAATTCGCTTTTGGAAAAGTAGTGACGACAAGGTGAAAAGTGAGAGAAGAACAAAATAATAGCAGGAAATCAACCCCGCAGATATGGGCCATAGGCGGAGGCAAGGGTGGGGCCGGAAAGAGTGTTGTTAGTACCGTCTTAGCTTTTTGGATTGCCCGGATGGGCAAACGGACTGTCCTTGTGGACTTAGATCTGGGCGGGGCCAACCAGCACACCCTCCTGGGAATTAAAAATCCATTAAAGACTCTAAACGATTTTATTACAAGAAAATTTGCAACATTAGAAGATATTTGTATCGATACCGGGGCTCAAAACCTTCGCCTTATCAGCGGTGCCAGTGACGTTCTTTCCCTGGCCAACCCCCACTTTAGCCAAAAGGTGAAACTTATTAATCACTTTTCAAGAATAGATGCCGACTATGTGATGCTCGATCTTGGCGCCGGGACTTCTTTTAATGTTCTCGATTTCTTTCTTGCCTCCAATAAAAAAATTGTCGTCCTAACACCGGAGCCGACATCGATTCAGAATGCATATATATTTATCCGAAATGCGGTCTACCGAAAGTTAAGCCGTCTTTCCAGCAAAACCCCATCTCTCCAGGCTCTTATTAAAACAGCCATGGATCCAAAAAATGTGCTCAAAATCCGAACAGTCAAAGAGCTTCTCCAGTTCATTGAAGAGTCGGGCGGGAAAGATGTAATGGAAGTTTTAAAAAAAGAGATTGACAATATCCGGCTCACGATAATTACCAACATGGCAAGGGATAACAAAGAAAAAAATGCGGGTCGTATTGTACAGACTGTTGCTGAAAAGTATTTAACCATACAATCCACAGATTTGGGTAGCGTGTCTTATGACAAGCAAATAAATGCCATGGTTTCCGATATGGTCCCTCTAATCAATCTTGACCAGTCAAGTCATGCTTTTGCCGACTTTTATGAAATTGCAAGCAAGTTGTTGTAAGTTTGTCAGCAACTTACACTTATCACGGGCTTTTTAGTTTCTTAATTGTGAATTTTGTGGCAAAACTTTTTTCTTTTCGCCACAAAGGCACCAAGACACTAAGAATGAATAACAAAATAAAATCTTTCGTGTCTTCGTGGCATTTTTTTTGGTTCCGGCTTGTCCGGGTTAGGTTTGATACTTGTCAACTTACATTTCTTCTGATAATTAACCACCATGAAAAATTCAAGTGATGATCCGTTGTTAATACTAGCATCCAGTTCCCCAAGGCGCAGGTATTTGTTAGAACAGGCAGGGCTTTCATTTTCTGTAATTCCGAGCAGCATCGATGAAGCATCCGTCCCCATATCTTCGCCTGAAACCTATGTCAGGGTTTTATCCGAGGCCAAGGCCGATAACGTATCAGAGAAGTATCCTGGAAAATGGGTTATCGGTGCTGACACCATTGTCCTGAAAGACGAGACCATACTTGGCAAGCCCGGTTCCAGAGCTGAAGCCCGCACCATGTTGAAACAGCTCAGCGGACAGACACACCAGGTTTTTACCGGTTATTCAATCTGCTGCAAAGAAAAAAGCCGAAAATTTTCCGAAACAATTAAAACCCAAGTTCTTTTTAAAAATCTTACCGATCAAGAAATTGAGTGGTACATACATACAACCGAGCCTTTTGACAAAGCAGGGGCATACGCCATTCAGGGCCTCGGCACCTTCCTGGTTAAAAGCATCAACGGTTCTTACACCAATGTTGTAGGGCTTCCGGTTTGTGAAGTTATTGAATTTCTTATAAAGGAAGGTGTGCTCAATATCAAACAGCAAGAAACGGGGAGCTTTAAAATTTGATAAAAAGACTGCAAAACGTAAAAAACCGTATTGAAAAGGCTGCCCGTGCATGCGGCCGTGACCCTGAAACAGTCCGTCTTGTTGCGGTGAGCAAAACAGTGCCCACAAACAGGGTTAGACAAGCCATCCAGGCCGGCGCCGCCATCTTTGGAGAAAACTATGTTCAGGAAGCCCGGACAAAGTTCAACGATCTGGCAACATATCCTGTATCGTGGCACTTCATCGGGCATCTTCAGTCCAACAAGGCCAAGTACGCCGTGAGACTCTTTGACCTGATTCATTCCGTTGACACGTTTAAACTGGCCCGTGAATTAGATAAACAGTCACATAAAATTAATAAAGTCCAGGAGGTCCTGATACAGGTCAATATCAGTGAGGAGGCTTCAAAGTCAGGAGTAGATGTCGAGGGTACATATAATCTGTTAAAGGATATAAGCCTTCTTGAGAATCTGTCGGTCAAAGGGCTTATGACCATGCCGCCCTATTTCAACGCTCCTGAAAAGGTTCGGCCCTATTTTGCGGCCCTTCGTAGTTTGAGAAACCGTCTCGAGCAACAGGGCCTGTTGAATGTAAGTTTAAGCGAACTTTCCATGGGTATGACCGGCGATTTTGAAGTTGCGATCCAGGAAGGGGCAACCCTTGTCCGTATCGGAACCGCTATTTTCGGAAAAAGAGAATGAAGATTCTGCTTCACATATGCTGCGCCCCGTGCACAATATACACTGTAAAAACCCTTGACAAACAAGGTTTTGATATAATGGGTTTTTTCTACAAACATAATATTCACCCTTATACTGAATGTATGAAACGCAAGGAAACATTGCAGTCTTATGCTGAAACCATCGATCTTAGGGTCATTTACCAGGAAGGTTACGATCTGGAAGGTTTTATTCAGAATGTGGTTTTCAGGGAATCGAGGCGCTGCTCGTATTGCTACCATGAACGCTTAAGATCCACGGCACTGGTGGCAAAGCGAAGCAAATTCGACTATTTTACTACCACACTCCTGTATAGTAAATTCCAGAAACATGACGAGATAAAATCGATAGGTGAAGCGGTTGGCAAAGCCGTGGGTGTACGATTTTACTACCATGATTTTCGTGATGGATGGAAAGAGGGTGTCGAAGAATCAAAACGAATGGGATTGTATCGCCAGCAGTATTGCGGCTGCATCTACAGTGAAAAAGAAAGGTATTACAAAGAGAAAGTGACTAAAGTTGAAAGTGACTAAAGTGATCTAAAGTGCCTATATCTGGTTAGCCGGTTAACCGGTTAGCCCGTTGTCCGGTATTAAATTACTGGCTAACGAGCATAACGGGCCAACGGGAACAACCTTTTTTAACTTTAGCTCACTTCAAACTCTTACAGCAATTCTTCAGGCAGAGCTGGAGAACTCTGACCTGGCCCAGAGGACCGGGTTTCCCATGATATAATAACAATTCTTATGTTTGGCAATTTCATATACTTCATCATTGTACTTCTCATATACAGCACCTATCAGCCTTCAGAAGATACCAATTTTACCGCATTAAAAACCTTTTTTCTCTTTATCGGATTGACTGTTATTTTCGCATGGATCACCTGGATGCAATTTCACAGGATAGAAAAGAGGCTTTCAAGGGGAAGATATACTCAGCTCAGTCATAAATTCAGCTCCACGTTAACCCGGCAATCCATAATGGCCATCGTGCTCTTTTCCATCGACATTTACGGCCTGAACCTTACATCCTTTTTGACGGACATTCACTTTCTTTCCATTATTCCTACTTTTCAGGCTCTTTTATTTCTCGGACTTTTTATATTCTATCTGGCAATCGTATGGGCCTGTGCTCATGGACCGTATAAGACAATCTCCGGCTCCGATCTCTCCAGAAAGTCATACATTCTGTCTCAAATTTCTTTTTCGATACCCATACTTTTACCCTGGCTTCTTCTTTCCGGAGTTGCCGACATTATCAATGCACTGCCGTTTGAGACGCCTAAACATTTTCTCTCCACCACCCAGGGTCAGATTGCCTATTTCCTTGTTTTTCTTTTTGCCATCGCAATTGCAGGCCCGGCTGCGATCCAGAAATTTTGGAGATGCAAACCCCTGGAAACAGGGTACTATAGAAAACGGATCGAAAACCTGTGCCGAAAAGCGGGGCTTGAATATGCTGAAATTCTTTACTGGCCCATATTCGGAGGCAGAATGATAACCGCCGGTGTAATGGGGCTGGTCAAAAAATTCCGCTACATCCTTGTTACAAGTGACCTTTTGCGATTCCTTGAACCCGAGGAGGTTGATGCGGTCATTGCCCACGAAATCGGGCACATTAAGAAAAAACACCTTATTTTTTATCTCGTCTTCTTTGTAGGATACATGCTGGTCTCTTTTGCCACTTTTGATCTGCTGGTATATTTTATTATCTTCACGGAACCGATATACAGCTTTATAAGCAATACGAGCCTTGATCAGACCGCGGTAACATCATCGATTTTCAGCTTCATAATTATTATATTCTTCCTGATCTACTTCCGTTTTATTTTCGGATATTTTATGCGTAATTTCGAGCGCCAGGCAGACACTTACGTGTACGCTCTCTTTGACAGTGCTTTACCTCTTATCTCTTGCTTTGAAAAAATTGCAGCAACAAGCGGTGAGCCATATGACAAGCCCAACTGGCACCATTTCAGCATCAAAAAACGGATAGATTTTTTGAAAAAATGTGAAACGGACAGAACCTGGATAACCCGCCATGACAACAAAGTAAAAAAAAGCATCGCGGCTTATCTGGCAGGGATACTGTTGATCGGAGGTATCGGATATAACTTGAATTTTGGTGAAACCGGTAAGAAATTAAACAAACATTTTTTCGAAAAAATGGTACAAAGAGAACTTGACAGAGCCCCTGACAACCCGAATCTTTACAGCACGCTGGGCGACCTTTATTTCAGCGAGAAAAAGTTTGCCGAAACCATCAAAGCGTATGAACAATCATTAGCACTTGAACCGGACAACCCTCATGTTTTGAACAATCTTGCGTGGCTCCATTCCACATGTGAAGTCGAAAGATTCCGTGATCCTGAAAAAGCTTTGTATCTTGCAGAAAAAGCTGCCGGTCTCGAAGAATCCCCGTATATCCTCGATACTCTGGCTGAGTGCTACTATGCAAACAGCCGATTTAAAGAGGCAGTTGAATCGGAAATCAAAGCCCTTGGTTTAACAGTGAAGAATAGAAGCTATTATGAAAAACAGCTGACAAGATTTATGGGGGCAGCCCAAAAAGCACCTTAATACGTGTATTCGTAAATATGGTGACGTATTTATAATTTGGTTTATTCATTCTGTATATGCAAAAGTGTAAAGTGCCTAAAGTGAACTAAAGTGCCTAAAGTTAAGGTATTCTACTGATTTTAATTATAATTGTTCGCGCTGAAAGCGCGTTCCTCAACTTTAGCTCACTTTACACTTTAGATCACTTTAGATCAATTACCTGATACATACCTTCCTGACCTGCAACAGATCACAGTTTCCACCAAATATCTTTTCAATCCCGTCCTGTTTCAGGGTAGTCATACCATCTTTTAAGGCCTGATCCCTTAAAATCTTAATCGGCGAATTGCTCTGGATCAGTTTTTTAATCTGGTCGGTCCCCGCCAACAGTTCATGCAGACCCATCCGGCCGGCATATCCTGCATTGTAACAACGCTTGCAGCCGACGGGCCTGTTGAGAATCAGATCATCGGTATAAGGTATATGAACATTTTTTTCAAACGCTTCAAAAGATCCATATTCGCGAACCAGAGCCTCATATTCACTTTTTGACGGATGGTAAGATTCTTTGCAATTTTTACATAAGGTGCGGACCAGGCGCTGGGCAAGGATGCACAGAATAGAATCTGCAAAGTTGAACGGATCCATTCCCATGTCAAGAAGCCTGGTTATGCTTTCTGGTGCACTGTTGGTATGAAGTGTGGATAATACCAGATGCCCGGTTAATGACGCCTCTATCCCTATGGATGTTGTTTCCCTGTCGCGCATCTCGCCAACCATAATAACATCGGGATCGGACCTTAAGAATGCCCGCATGGCGGAAGCAAAGTCGAATCCGATCTTGGGCTTTACCTGGACCTGTCTCAACCCCCTCTGGGTGATTTCCACAGGATCTTCAGCGGTCCAGATCTTGGTTTCAGTATTATTAATATATGACAGAGCCGAATGGAGGGTGGATGTCTTGCCGGAACCTGTGGGACCACATACAAAGATAAGTCCATATGGCTTTGTAATTGAGCTGACAAAGTTGTTGTAGTTCCTGGTTGAAAAACCTATTCTATCCAGAGGAAGCGTCTCACCGGCAGCCAGAATACGCATGACCACATCTTCCACACCCCCCTGGGTCGGAATGGTTGCCACCCGGAGTTCAATGTCGGATCCGCCGTATTTTTTGAATTTGATTTTTCCGTCCTGGGGCTTGCGCCGCTCCACAATATCAAGATCGGCCATGATCTTAATACGTGACACGATTTTATCTCTAAAAGCGGAAGAAATCGACTCCAATACCGCACAAACACCGTCCACTCGTATACGGATTCGAGTCTTCTCTTTGCCGGGATATGGCTCTATATGGATATCCGAAGAACCCCGATTATTGGCATCAACAATAATTTTGTTGACGAGCTGGACAATAGCACTGTCATCCTCATACAGGAAGGACTCTTCATCTTCTATATTCTCTTCTTCTTCGCTCTGCAGTTGTGAAATGATCTCTTCCATGGAGGCGAGTTTTTTTTCTTTCCGGGTAAAAAGTTTGATAAATTTTAGTATGTCCTGTTTTAATGCTACATTGAAGCAAAGCGATTTGCCTGCAAATAAAGACTTGATTTCTCCAACCTTCTGAAGATCGTAAGGATTGTCTATGGCGATAACGATTTTCTCATCTTCCTTGCGCAGGGGAATCCAGACGTAGTTTCGCATGAAAGGGACTTTCAGACCGGCAAGCAGTTCACCGGGAACCGGCGTATTTGCATTATATTCTGCAAACGGTACTTTGTAAAATTGGCTTAAGGATTTGCCGATATCCTGTTTTGATATTTTAAGATCCGACATTAAAACCGCTTCAACAGGCTCTCTTCTTCTTCTGGCATCAGCAATCGCCATGTCTAATTCTTTTTCAGCCAAAATATGATTTTTCAGTATATAATCAAACTTGTTTGGCCCTGCCTTTGCCATCCTCTTCTGATTGTACAGGGCGATCCCCAGTATATCGGCCATTTCCGTAGCAGACTGCTCATCGAGTCTGGAAAATGAACCCCCATCTTTGCGGTTTATCAGTTGAATCGCGCCAAGCAGATAGTTTTTAAATATAACCGGGACCACAAGAACCTGTTTGGTGGTAAAACCAGCCTTTTGATCCCAGCTCTTATCGAATTTCAGGTCATAATCGATGGAGGCCAGCTCCCTGTCATCATAAACATCTTTAATATTTATAAGCTTCTTCTTGAAAACGGAACATCCTGATATACTGTTATTCGACATGGGAATCCGAATCTCTCCGATTTCGTCTCCTGATTTGAATCTCGACACAAGCTCCCGCTTTCTGCCGTCAACCACGTAAACTGTCAACCTTTCCGCCTCAAAAAGCCCTGTGATCTCATCCTTCAGGTCAACCAGGATCTCGTCCAGATTCGCGGCAGCATGTATCTTGTTGCAAATATCCTGCAAATTCTTCCTGTACTCAATCTCGGATTTGAGTTTCCGGCTATTAAAATTCATGGCATTTGAACTCGTAGCTTTTTCTAACATTGTCATCCCTCGCTTTTATATAATATTTTTAGCAACACCCGTGCCAAAAAGAACTTCTCTTTTAAAATAAACAGAAGCTCAAATGAGTTTTTTGATTGTAAAAAGTGAACAATGCCTTGATTTAATAGCTATTCCGGATGACAATGATGTAGTGGATTAAAAATATATAATTTAAGAATTGATTTGAAATGGGAGGCCTGAGGGAGAAGAAAATTTTAAGCATGCACAGGAAAATGTGCGTTAATGCATATTTTCTTGTGCATCTGGTGCACTGGCTTGTTGGGGCTCCAAATATGTGCTTGACAACACCATTTTTATATGTACAATAATCTGTACAGGAGGTGCTTTATGGAAGCTATAACCTATACAGCCGCCAGGCAAAACCTTGCGAAAACAATGGAAAAAGTATGTAAAGACCGCGTACCGATAATCGTAACACGTAAAACCTCTTACTCTGTGGTAATTATGTCACTTGAGGACTATGAAGCCCTTGAAGAAACGGCTTATCTCTTACGGTCACCCAAAAACACCAGGCGTTTGATTGAATCTATCGCCCAACTTGAAAACGACAAAGGGTCCGAAAAGGAACTTTTAGAGTGAAGCTCATCTTTTCTGACCACGCCTGGGATGATTATCTCTTTTGGCAGAAAACCGATAAAAAGGTTCTTCGTCGTATCAATACCCTCATCAAAGAAACGAAACGAAATCCATTTGAGGG